>CAYTIZ010000168.1:0-5386 GCA_964437885.1 uncultured Enterobacteriaceae bacterium | reverse complement strand
ACCCATTCCGTTAATTCGGGTTCACTTAATGCAATACCTAATTTTTTGAGCCATTCGCCTGCATATTTTTTCTGCATCCAGCGAAAATGAAAATTCGTTGTATTTAAATCGAGCGCAATACCAATAAACACACCTGTTTTACATTGCTGCTCTGTCGTTAATTCTGAAAGCCCCGCATCTTCTAACGCATTCGCTGCAACTTCAAGCATTAACAACTGTTGCGGCAACATCTCTTTTAATTCTGCCGGAGGAATTCGATAACGACCTAAGGGGACCTTAACTTCATTAATTAAATTTCCCTCAGCATCTTTACTGTCAGCACCCCACCAATTATTCGGATGAGTCAGCTTTTTATCAGAACCAAACAATACGGCCTGATCAAATGCCTGTTGATCGTTCCATGGGCCTAAGTGTGTCTCCATTCCAACGATGGCAATATCATGCTGATTCGTTTCAACACTAATCGCAGATGAAGTTTTATTCGTTTCAGGTAAGTATTGCTGCAATAAAATATGGGCATTAATTCCACCAAAACCAAAGCCGCTAATGGCCGCACGGCGAGGTAATTTGTCTTCTACTATCCATGATTCAGCCTTATCTAATACCTTGAATGGACTATTGGCTAAATCAATTTTATTTGACGGGCTCTCATAATTGGCTGTAGGAGGTAAAACACCGTGTTTCATTGCTAATAAGGTTTTCATTAATGCTGCCGCACCAGCTGCTGTCAATAAATGTCCAACATTACTTTTTACTGAGCCTATGACGCACTCGCCATCAACATTATGACTTTGCCAAAGATTATTTAATGAAGTGAATTCAACACCATCACCAACAGGTGTACCAGTACCATGACATTCAATATGTTGCACCTGATTCGGTAACCAGCCTGCCATACCATATGCTGACTGCATAGCACGACATTGACCTTCCGAATCCGGTGACATGATATTACCTTCGATATCATTAGAGAGACCTATACCTTCTATGGTCGCGTATATGTGATCATCTTGCTCTATTGCATCACTCAAACGCTTAAGTACAAAAATGCCTGCACCCTCACCGACAACAAGACCATCAGCTTTACTATCAAAAGGCGAACAACGACCTGATTTTGAAATAGCATTGAGTTGAGAAAAACCCATTTGCGTATACAAACAATCCGGTCTAGATAAACCACCGGCCAACATAACATCACTACGACGAGAAACTAATTCATCAACAGCATATTTCAATGAATATAGTGAAGATGAGCAAGCGGCATCTAATGTATAGGCACCCGCACCAAGACCTAATGCTTTTGCCAATAAACCACCCGGTAACCCGGCAACGTACCGGTTTAATGGTTCGGTAGTTTGCATTTTCTTATCTGAATTAAGTTCTAATTGTGCTTCAAATAAGTGTTTAAATATTTCATCACTAAATTGTGATGCTGATTCAGTAGGAAGAACAATGTTTCCAATAACAACACCAACGCGTTCTTTATTAATGGTATCTGTTTTTGCATCAGCCCAGGCATCTCTGCCCGCGTGTAACAAAATTTGATACATAGGATCGAGTCGTTTCAATAACTCGGCATCAACATTTAATCCTTCAGGATTAAATTCAAAATTCTGAATCAAACAAGCACGGCGTGAACACACTTTGTCGGGAGACAATTCAGAAGTGTACAATTCTTCAGGCTCTATGCGCCAACGATCGATACCAACATCAATAGCAGACTCTTTTCCATTCAAAATATTCTGCCAGAATTCTTCCAGATCACATGCGCCAGGAAAAACACCACCAATACCAACTATTGCTATTCGTTCTGACATTAATCTATAAATCGTTCAGATAACAAATAGCTGAAACCTAGGTTTCAAGAGTTAAGCTATTTTCTTTAAATGCTATTTGCAAAGAACTGTCGCGTACACATTCATATCCATCCATCAATGCAATCAACTGCCCTTTTCTATCAATAAACTCTATTGCTGCATTGGCTCTGTGATCAGTTTGTTCATTCACTACAGCAATAATTTTTGCACCATCTTTTGGATAGCTACGTTGATATTGGCGATAGCTGGTAATAGCCGTCGGTAATGAAGCAATACCTTTTTCTTCAAAACTCCAGAGGATCATCATCTGGAATGCAGAATCCAGTATTAAAGGATCGGTTAACCAACTCGAACGTATCGGTTGGTTCATCCATGTTGATGGTTGTGGTGCTGAACTTACATTGGCGACAATCCCTTTATCGCTACAATGCAACACTTCTGTTATCCCTTGCAGGTCTTGCCCATGAAATAACTGACCATTTTGGTAATACTCACTCTGTTTAAGCTTGTATTTCTTGCCTACTGCTTTTAATTGAGGTAGTACATTCGTTTCATAGCTGTCAGCCAGTATCATCACGGCACTAGCATGTAATAATCCATCAGAACGTAATTCAACAGGAACTAAAGAAACATCACCTTTATGAATAATGGTTCCGGCAAGTATTCGCAAATGAATAGCTTCATCTGCTTTTAATGTCACGCCTTTCAAAATTCTAAAATCATCAAACCCTTGAAATTGCATACCTGGATTTAAATGTAATGCACCATGAGCAAACCATTCGATAATAACCGAAACAGGTAATACCGCTTGACCATTCATAACGTGTGATTTTAAAAAAGCATGAGAGCTAACTGAAAGATCACGTTCAAATACCAATGATAGTTCACTGCTTTCTGTCGTTGATATTGAGTAATTATTTAAAGGTATCTTTTTAAGAATATTTTCCGCTTCAGCTAGTATCACTGTTTCAACTGGTCCATCAGATTCAATTTCTTGTATTAAATAATCTGCACCTGCTTTTAGACCAATAACACCGACACCTTCTTCAGCAAATAACTTCTTTAATACTGGTGTTACCATACCACCATCCCAGGGACCCCAATTAACAGATAACACTTTGCATGTTTTTCTATTTTTGTTTCTGATTTTATCTTCGTGGGCAGCTTGTTTGTTTAAAATTTCATTAGCTGCAGCGTAATCAACTTGACCTTTACGTCCTAACCTTGCCGTTGTCGATGAAAATAAAACGATGAGTTTTAATGTGTCATTATTTGTTGCAGATAACAGACTTTGCAAACCCTCTACCTTGGTAGAGTAAACATTATTAAATTGTTCTTCTGTTTTATCCTCTATCAATCGATCAGCAAGCACGCCCGCAGCGTGTATTATCCCGGTGACGTTACCTAATTCAGTACGTGCCAGATCAATGGTATTTGCAACAGTATCAGCGTCAGTAACGTCAACTGATGCATACTGAACTTTTGCACCTGTTTGTTTGATTCGTTCCAGTGTTGTTCCAATTTCTCGATTCGCCAAAACTGACTGATAACGCTTTTCAAGATCGGCAGGACGAAGTTTTTCTTGCGCGTTGTCCATAATCGCTTTCTTAATACTTGCTGCTTCAGAAAATGAAGCTAGCCATTCTGGCTCAGTTTCTGGTTCTGGACTACGACCAAGTAGCAACAAACCACATTGATATGTTCCAGCTAACTTAACTGCCACCTCGGCAGTAACGCCACGTGCGCCACCGGAAATAACGATTAGATCATCTTTATTTAAAAGCGTGTTTTCTCTTTGGCTAGTGGCAAGCGTTTCTTCTTGCAACAATAATTGATATGCTTTTTCATCTGACAAGCCCACTTCCAATGGTCCTTGAAGAAATAATTCATTTTGAATTAAATCAAGTGATACCGAATCTTGATTAATATCAATAGATTTACAACTAACTTCAGGCCATTCCTTGTCTGCAGTTTTAATAATTCCATATAAGCCAGCCTGTATGGGATTACCGTTCATGTCATCTTCAAAGCCAAAGTGACCACCCAGTGTCGTAATTGAAGTCAGTATTCCATTAGATTTCTTTAGGGCGGTACTACAACGCTGTATCAGGCTGAATGTATTAAGTAAATATTGTTTATCTGGCTCTGCTTTGGCACAAATAATCAAAGCACCAAGTTCATTATTTACTTCTTCATCATTACTGATTAACTTTGCTTTATATTCATTTTCTTTTAGTGTCGCAGCCAATTGTTCAGCTAGTTCACCACTTTCATTTGTGATCCAGATTTCTTTTTCTTTGTTAAAATCAATCCCTGGGCGATCATCTATTTTCTCAAGTTCAGCAAGGCGTACAACACTGCGGATAATTCTTGATTCTTCGTCAGTTTTTTCTTCTGCCTTAACATCAACAACGGCTGCAATAGATGATTGCTTAATGTCATCGCTAATTTGCTCATTCATATACTCAATAATTTGTTGCAAGGTTTGCAACGCTGCAAGATCGTCTGCCGCAACAACAGGAAGGTTTGGCATTTTATCTTGTAATGCAGACAAAATTTCAACTCGTTTAATGGAATCAATACCGAGATCACTATCCAGATTCATTTCCAGATTTAACATATCAACCGGATAACCGGTTTTATCAGCGACTACTTCAAGTAATACTTCTGATAAATTTGAATCATCACTCGATGCTACTGACGTTTGTTCACTTTCTGACACATTAAATATATCAACAATGGATTGCAGTGTTTGTAAGGTTGCCATGTCATCTGGGCTAACCGCAGGTAACTCAGGAACTCGTTCTTGTATTGCAGATAGAATCTCGACTCGTTTAATCGAATCAATACCCAAATCACTATCCAGATTCATCTCCAAATCCAGCATATCAATGGGATAGCCAGTTTTTTCTGAAACAATCTCCAACAATACTTTGGCAAAAGTATCATCTACTTGAGCCAGCGCTGTGCTAGTTTCATTTAACGAAACTGGTCTGCCCGCAGCAATAAATTCAACAATATGTTGTAAAAATTGAAAGGTTCCTAATTCTTCAGGATTCACAGCTTGTGACCAAGGCAATTGTTCTTGTAAGGCTGAAAGAATTTCAACGCGTTTAATCGAATCAATGCCCAGATCAGTATCCAGACTCATATCGAGGCTTAACATCTCTAATGGATAACCTGTTTTTTCTGACACGACATTTAATAATAAATTATTAATATCTACGTCAGAATGTTCATCTATAACCACTGACGCTTGTTTAGTTTCTTCAATCTCTTTAATAACCGCTGTTTTAACTTGTTCTGGATTTGTTTGTACTACAATAATTTCTTCTGCAACATTGCTCGTCACAACTTGTTGCACAGGTGCAGCTAATGGTTGCCCAGACATTAGTCGCTGTTGTTGCTCTAGCAATGATTGAATTGATTTTTGTGCTGTTTCCTGTCCTTCAAGATACTGTTGATGCAGGCGTGCTGTTTGTTACTGCATTTTTTGCAGCGCAAGAATACTTTCCTGTGTTGCTTGCAATAAGCCACTACTCGCAATAGTACTAGTTACTGTACTTGTT
>CAYTIZ010000167.1:0-5434 GCA_964437885.1 uncultured Enterobacteriaceae bacterium | reverse complement strand
GATATAGATGCATGCGTTGCGATTGTTGATAAAGCTGCTGGTGAGAAATGGGGCTTATATAAATTAAACACTAACGATACATCTCTCGAAACCATATTTATGCGATTGACATACAGCGACAACGAACAAGCTGAAGAAGAAGACGGTGCAGATGATTAATAATATTAGCTTAATTGCTGCCAATGAATTGCGCCGACTGTTCAAATCGCCTTTGGCATGGATCATCCTTGCCACAGTACAATTTTTATTGGCTATATTCTTTTACCTGTTGTTATCACAATATATGCAGCCCGCTTCAGCAGCCAAGGGATTAACAGAAGTTGTCGTCTCTGGCATGTATCAAATTGCTGGCGTTATTATGTTATTGGTATCACCTTTATTAACCATGCGCTTGATAACCGAAGAACACCGTTTGGGGACAATAAAATTATTATTCTCATCGCCGATAAGCATTACTGAATTAGTGCTTGGCAAGTATCTTGGCATGATTACATTTTATTGCTTAATGCTAATAATGATCAGTTTAATGCCTGCATCGTTATTATTTGGTACCCAACTCGATCTCGGACAAATCGCTTCAGGGCTTATAGGTTTATTATTATTGATGTCATCATTTGCCGCGATAGGTTTGTTTATTTCCTCGCTGACTAAGCAGCCAGCAACTGCTGCCATCAGTACTTTCGGTGTTTTATTTTTACTATGGATTATTAATATTGCCGGCACTAATTCCTCGGAAAGCACAGCGGCGATATTATCTTATTTGTCATTACTCAAACATTATACCAATCTATTAAATGGCGTCTTTAATTCGGCAGACGTATTATTTTATATTTTCATTAGTTTCTTTTTTATACTACTGACTATTTGGCGACTAGATGCAGAGCGAACTCATGGATGATCTAATATGCTCGTAACAGCAAAAACACGGCGACAATCTCGCTTAAACAGTATCGTCATGCTTGTTTTGTTGAGCGTTGTTCTTGGGCTGTTAGCATGGCTTAGCCAAAAACATTCGGCGGAATACGACTGGACAGCTAACGGACGACATACCTTATCAGAAGCAAGCCGTAATCTATTGGCGCAAATGCCAGACCCGATTGAAGTGACATCCTATGCACGTGAAAATTCATTATTACGTGATGCTGTTAAAAATTTCATTGGAAAATATCAACGCCATAAAGCCGATATTGTATTGCGTTTTGTAAACCCGGACGCTGTTCCTGATGAAGTTCGTAATCTCGGCATCACTGTGGATGGAGAAATTATCGTACGCTATCAAGATCGTAGCGAGCATGTTACCTCTGATCGAGAACAGGTATTTACTAACGCTTTACAGCGCCTGGCACGTAATCAGGAAAGATGGATGGCTTTTGTAGAAGGTCATGGTGAACGCAGCTCTTTGAATGGAGCGAACCATGACTTGAGTGCATGGGTTAAACAACTTTCTAATAAAGGTTATCGGGCTCAACCTATTAACCTGATTGAAATACAAACTATCCCTGATAACACTAATATTTTAGTTATTGCAGGACCACGTATCGATTATCTCACGGGTGAACTTGAAATTATTCTTGATTACATCAATTCCGGCGGCAATTTATTATGGCTGCACGAACCTGGCCCACTTTATAAGCTGGACGCATTGGCGGAACAATTATCCATTCAGTTTTATCCCGGCGCTGTTATTGACTATGCTGGACAATTAATTGGCATTAATGACCCTACTATTGTATTAGTCACCAATAGTTTATATCCGCCGCACACTGTAACTGAAGGTTTCGAATTCACTACATTATTCCCAATGGCTGGCGCTATTGAAATACTGGAATCTGATAGATGGTTAGCTAAACAAATTCTTACTGCTGGCGATCACACCTGGAACGAAACCGCAAAACTTGAAGGCGAAGTTGAATTTAATCAGGATAGCGATACTCAGGGCCCATTAACCATTGGCTTAAGTCTGGAACGTGACATAGAAAGTGAAGAGGGCGATGAGCTCGTCAGCAAACAGCAGCGTATTATTATAGTGGCTGATGGTGACTTTCTGTCGAACACCTATCTTGCTAATAGCGGCAACAACGAACTCGGCACCCGAATTATTAACTGGTTAAGCAGCGATGATGAATTCATTTCGATCCCTCCAAAGATAGCTAATGATACTCAGCTAAATATTTCGCCAACGGTATTAGGAATTATAGGCATCGGCTTTTTATTTGTATTGCCAGCAGCATTAATCGCTATTGGTATTGCCATTGGATTACGCCGAAAGAAGCAATAACGTGAACAAGCGACTCTGGATCAACATCGGCTTGCTTGTTTTTATTTTTTTACTATCCATGATTTTGCTCAACACAGAGGAAGAAACACAAGAATTAGCGCGCCTCTCAACGATAGATCATAATGATATCGTCCAAATTAAGATATCAAGAAAAGATAAAGAGGATTTCGCCTTTAATAAACAAGGCGAAACGTGGTACATGGATTCACCACAGCATTTCCGTGCCAATAATTCACGTATAAATGCCATGCTACGAATGTTGAGCGTTAAATCATATAGCCAGCTTAACTCAGCTGAGGTTGATTTAGAAACAATCGGACTTGCTGACCCAGCTATTGTTATGAAATTAAATGACCATGAGTTTAAATTTGGCAAGACTGAGGCAATAGATCTTCATCGTTATATTTTATACAACGGAGAAATCCATTTAACCAATGACTTTCTCTATCATCAACTTATGACTAGCGCAGCATTCTTTGCAGACCCCCGGCTTTTACCTGAAAAGATGGAATTTAACTCCATTCAATTTCCAGAAAATAAAATTGAATTGGTTGATGGTCAATGGCAGTTACAAACTTTGATGGATATAAGCCCGGATCAATTAAAACGACTTGTGTTTAACTGGAAAAATTCAGCTGCTATATCAACAAGTAAATACAAAGCCCCTGAAACAGAATCAATAATAAAAATATCATCGGCAAACAATGTGTCAATTCAATTTGTTATCGTCTCAACAGAACCACATTTAGTTCTCGGCCGAAAAGATATTGGTATTCAATATAATATGGCTAGTGATGAAGCAAGAAAATTACTATTAAGTAGCGATGTAAACATAAACGAAGAAGCTGAGCCCATTGGCCTTGAGTTACGCTAAATGCCTGAACTACCTGAGGTAGAAACAACACGCAAAGGTATCGCGCCATATGTTGTGGGCGAAGTTGTAAAAGATATTATCATCCGTCAGCGACAACTACGTTGGCCGATACCTGTCACCCTAAAACGATCATTAAAAAACCAGCTAATACGGAAATTAAGACGCCGCGCTAAATATTTGCTCTTTTATACCAATAAAGGCTGCATGATATTACATCTTGGTATGTCAGGCAGCCTAAGAGTCATCGACAACAAGGTTCCTCATGAAAAACATGATCACGTCGATATTATTTTTGAGTCGGGTTATATATTGCGTTTTCGTGATCCTAGAAAATTTGGCTCTATACTCTGGACTAAAAATGATCCATTAGATCATAAATTAATCCATCATCTTGGACCCGAACCATTAAGTGACGAATTTAATACTAACTACTTATACGCTCGATCACGCAAGCGCACTCAAGCTATTAAAGTTTTTATCATGAACAGCCCTATTGTAGTTGGTGTTGGTAATATTTATGCTAGTGAAGCGCTATTTCGCGCAGGCATAAAACCCACACAAAAAGCCGGGAGCGTATCAAAAGCTCGTTATGAAAAACTAGTAACTGAAATAAAAGGTGTGCTGGCTGAAGCAATAGAAAAAGGCGGCACGACCTTGCGTGATTTTTTCAATAGCGATGGCAAACCTGGTTATTTTAGTCAGGAATTAAAAGTCTATAATCGTGCGGGAGAACCTTGTAAAAAATGTAAGCGAAAAATTAAACTGATTCGTCTAGGCCAACGTTCAACATTTTACTGCCCACATTGCCAAAGCTAAATGTATTATTTATTAAAAATCGTATTAATTCTTGCTGCATGTTTAATGTTGCCATTAAATACCACAGCACGAGAATTAAATAAGAGTGGCCAGCTAACTTGCTCAGCCAGACATCTGGACACGAACAAGAATGTAGAAGTAAAAACTGTTTCAGGAATAACAAGAAAAAAAATAGCGACGGCACAATGGCCTTTGGGCTATCCAACCATTGCCATTGACGACAGTGCTTTTTTAAAGTTACCAATTAATGCCAGACAGTTTATTTACTACCATGAATGTGCGCACTTGAAATTTGAAACAACAGATGAATATGAGGCTGATTGCAAAAGTCTGAAACTTATAAATGAAAAACATAGACTTTCTGAAATCGATGTCAGAAAATTAGTTAAAACTTTAGTAAAAGAATTCGGCATGAGTCGCCGTTGGAGTGAATTACTTCAGTGTGCAGATTATTTGTAACATTTTTCTAACCCGGTGCCGCCATAAACTTACCGCGAAGCGCCGCAACGCTTTCCGGCATCGGGTTGAGCTTTCTGTTATGTGTCTTTCTCATTAGCATCATCATCTTTTTTTAATGCATTTACTTTATCGAAGTTAATTTTTTTATCTATATATAGATAAAATAAATATGTAATTGAGAAACCTATCCAATATATAGTCATGAAGAATGCATTTCTACCTACCTCGCCTTGAGCCGCATATATGTAATAGCCTATCAAGCTCAAAAGCGCCAAAACCCGTATTATCTTTGACGCTATAGGTCTTTTTCTAAATAGAATGTTTAATATTAACGCAACGAATACAATTGGAACCGCGACCATAAAGGAACCAAAAAGGACTAATAAAAAAACTGCTGTAACCATAAATTTAAATCCTAGCGCGGGGAAACGACTTAAATGGCAATATGTTTTTTCATCTCATAAAACGTCTGTTGATCCAATAACAAAAAATATTGGGCGTCATCATGTTCATACAAAGCCTGCATCAAGAGCAATCAATAATGCAGTAAGAAAAGGAAATATAATGAAACATGTCACAGCGCATGCTTTTAAACACTCCTTTGCAACTCATCTTTTAGAAAATGGTTACGATATACGAACAGTACAGGAGTTAACGGGACATTTGTTAAAAAAGAATGGCCGTCGCTACCGGCACCCTGCCTCCCGCGACACTTGTTCATACTGAACATCGTACACACATGTTCTTAACAAGAGCGGGCATGGTGTTAAAAGTCCTCTCGATAATATGTAGATAATTACTTTGAAATATAAATCACTTCAGCGCTTCCTTCACCGCGTGGATCGCTGGCAGCAAAGATAATGTTCTTTTTCTTCCAGACCATAATCGCTTGCATATTGCCGTACCTACGATTCTTTTCACTTAGTTTATGACCTTTTCTTTTTAAAGCTTCCTGTTCGCTTACCGTTAAACCACCTTGTTCATACAGGATCTGATCCGGGAGGTAT
>CAYTIZ010000166.1:0-5435 GCA_964437885.1 uncultured Enterobacteriaceae bacterium | reverse complement strand
ATTTAATCTGGCACGACAAAAAGGCATCTAAAGAAAAACAGCAGTTCTCCAATGTGCAGATCGAATTAAAAACACAGGAACAACGCGTTCAAGTCGCAGCATATATTGCATTACCGGAACAGCATGGTCAGTCTTTAACTATCAAAATGGATGTAACAGGTAATATATTAACGACTAACTGGAATGGCTCAATTTATCTTGAAGCAAAAGAAATTAATCCTACAAACTTGCTGGACGATTTACCTATTAAAAGTGTAGGTGGTAGTGCAAATGCTAAGTTATGGACTAACTGGAACAGATCAAAACTCATTGATGTTAGCGCTGAAATACAATATTCCGATTTTTCACTTAACACCGAGCAATATAACTTACCAATAAATAATATTAATCTGAATTTATATGCTGAACGTAAAAAAGATAAGGATTGGTTATTAAACGTCAAAATTGAAGATATGCAAACATCTCATGGTTTATGGCCATCATCAAATTACCAATTAAAAATTGAAAAAAATGATTTTGATAATAACTATAGCTACAATGGATTTTTATCTTATTTAAAGATTGAAGAAATCTTGCCTTTTATTGTTGCCAGCAACATCATACCTGAAGACATCCTCAAAAAAATTCACTGGCAATCTATTAGTGGTGAATTAACTAACATAAATATTGGCTTTGACCCTGAGTCTAAAACAAAGGAAATTATTTGGTTTAATTCATTATTTAAAAACCTTGATCTGGTTTCCTATGATAAAAACAATTCTGTTTCCGGATTGAAAGGCGCAATAAGCGCCAGTAACAAGCTTACAAAAGTTCATTTAGACAGCAAACATACAGAAATTAAAATAGGTTCACTGCTTGATAAACCACTCATGCTATCTGCAATTAATGCCGAGCTTGAATTAATCAGCAACGATTCTATTGAATTACTAATCAAAGAATTCCATATAGAAGATCAGACTATTTCTGCAAACTCGTCGGGGAAAATAATATTTGATGAAATATCTCCATTTGTAGATGTTGTCGCCCATATAAATGAAACCAGTATTGAACACCTTCCAGCTTATTTACCTAAACAAACATCAGCAGAACTACGAGACTGGTTTACACAGGCTCTGGTTGGCGGACAGTTATTATCAGGGGATTTAATTTTTCGCGGGTATACTGCCAATTTTCCGTTTAAAAATTCTGAAGGCAACTTCAAGGCCATTCTCAATGTCGAAAATGCAACTTTTAATTATGCTGAAGGTTGGCCGCCAATTGATAACTTAACAGCTGAAGTTATTATCGATAATGATGATTTATACGTATCTTCCAACTCCGGTTATGTCTTTGATGCGACGATTGATAAATTTAAGGCACATATTATAGATCTGGGTCAAAACAATCCTCATGTCATTGTAAATGGCTCTATAGAAGGACACAGCAATGATGCAGGAAACTTTATTACGCAAAGCCCATTAAATGAAAATTCGTCTCTAAGCAAGCTAACAGAGAATGTTTCCGGTGGCATCAACCTTAAACTGCATCTTGATATCCCACTCGAATCGCTTGAAACTTATACTGAAGGATTAATTACATTTTCTGATACAACGCTTGAGTCAAATCTACCTGGATTAGCACTTGAGGATGTCAACGGCACAGTCAACTTCACAACACAAGAGGTTTGGGCAAATGATATTGACGCGCTATACCACGGCAAGCCTGTTAAATTTACCATACCTAAATTTAATCGGGATGAATCAAATTCTGAATCATATGTAATATCAGGCGTAGCTGATAAAGAATTCATTATTAATCAACTTACTAGTTTTTTCCCTTCACTTTATAATTTTAGCGATAGTATTAGTAAAAACTTTAGCGGCGAAAGCACATGGTCTCTTTCCCTAAAAAAATTAATAAGCAGCGAAAAAACAGAACACACAGAAGTTGAATTAAACTCTGACCTAAAAGGCATCACTATCAACTTGCCTTACCCACTTGGCAAAGAGACAGAAGAGATAAAGCCTCTGAGAGTAAAAACGAAACTGGCTGATTTATCAATTAATGCTATTAATATTAATTACGATAACAATTTTTTCGCTGACTTCTATGTGGATAATACCGAGGATCTGATGGTCAAAAATATACTCGTCGGACTAGGTCAACAACATCCTGAAACATCGATAGTCAGTGACATATCTATTCAGGGAGAACTTGAAAAGCTTAATGTTTCGGAATGGATTGATTTTATCAATCTGGAGAAAGCATCTCCGTCTCAAAACAATAATACAAATAAGAAAGAAACAATTAATGGAAATATTTATGTTAAACAATTCAACATACTCGGAAATGAATTTAATAACGTAAATATAAATTTGAGTACCCCAGCTGATGGTTGGCAAATTTTATTTGATAGCGAGGAACTCAAAGGCCAAACAAAATTTATAAAAGCAGATAAAAGTCGCTTACATGCTAATTTTGAAAAATTGACCTTAAAAAAATCTGATGACGATGAAAATACAAATCAGATTGCAATTGATAAAATACCAGAGCTTGAAGTCAACATAGATAAATTCACTTATAACGATAATGAGCTTGGACAACTTAATTTGCAAACCAGTAATATTGATAATGGCATCAAGATAAATAATCTTAGTATCACTAAACCCGGTTTCAGCATTAAAGCAAACGGGAAATGGATGTGTATTGATGATGTTGACCGTTCTGATTTTTACGCCATGCTCAAAGCTGACTCGATTGAAACTATGCTCAGCACATTTAATTTTAATTCAGCAAATATAAAAGAAGGTCAAACCAGCATAGAGATGAAGGCAAACTGGATGGATACACCGATGAACTTTTCTATGGAAAATATTGATGGTGAGCTCGACATGAACATAGGTAAAGGTCAATTTCTGGATATTAATCCTTCGGCAGGCCGTTTATTTGGCTTGCTTAGTCTGCAAACTTTACCGAGACGACTGACACTGGACTTTACTGATCTTTTTGATGAAGGATTTGCATTTGATAGTATTAAAGGAAACTTTAGTCTGCAACAAGGTCATGCCTACACTAACGATCTGCAAATGACCGGGCCATCTGCAAATATCGTAGTCAGCGGTCGCACTGGATTGGCAACGGAAGATTATGATCAAATTGCGACTGTCACACCAAAAATATCCAGTGGATTACCTGTTGCTAGCGCATTATTCGGACCCGTCGGCGTCGGCGTTGGAGCGGTAATATATCTTGCTGGAGAAATATTTAAATCTCTTCCGAAAAAGATTGATAAAATGTTAAGTATTCAATACACAATTACTGGAAGTTGGGATAATCCGAATATAGAAAAGATAGAAGAAGAAGAAGAAAAAGATCACGGTTAAATGAAAACCTTATAAAATATTGATTTATAAAGATTATCTTTTGCTGATAGGTCACGTATTACTGCTGAAAAATCAGTGCCTGATTGAGAAAAAAATTGCGTAAATATTGCTTTTAAGCCGAAGGTGTTTTTAGCGTGTTTCAAAGTAACATTTAATCATATTTTGTCCCTAATTATAAACGCTCACTTTGATTAACAGTAAACATCACTAAGAATAATTATTAATAAATTGTTTTAAATCAAAGACAAATGGGTTAACTATTTCTATACTATTTACCTATAATTATATGTTTGTACAGTATATTTTAGGTGATAGATGGATATAACTGCATACCTCAAAGCAATGGTTGATAATGATGCTTCTGATCTGTTTTTTAGCGTCGGTACACCCGTCAATATCAAGATAGAAGGTCATACCAAACATATTGGTGATAAACCTTTATCCTCGCAAGATGCCCGTGCTCTCGCTTATTCAATTATGAATGACGAGCAAGTAGCTTCGTTTGAAAGTAACCTTGAATTGAATATGGCTATATCGATGAATGAACTTGGCCGTTTTCGGGTAAATGTCTATCGCCAACGTAGCGAAACGGCAATGGTCATACGCTATATCAAAAATAAAATCCCATCGCTTAAATCATTGGGACTGCCTGACATTCTTGAAAAATTAATCATGGAAAAACAGGGGCTCATACTTGTTGTCGGTTCCACTGGCTCAGGCAAATCCACCACGTTGGCGTCCATGGTTAATTACCGTAATGAAAATAAACATGGGCATATCCTGACAATTGAAGACCCGATTGAATTTGTCCATGAACACAAAAAGTCTGTTGTTGATCAACGCGAAGTTGGTCTGGATACGCGTTCTTATAGCGAGGCATTAAAAAATGCATTACGCGAAGCACCCGATGTCGTCGTCATTGGTGAAATTCGAGATCGCGAAACCATGCGTCATGCTCTTCACTTTGCTGAGACGGGGCATATCTGTTTATCAACATTACATGCCAACAATGCTAATCAAACTATGGAAAGAGTAATCAATTTTTTCCCTGACACAGCTCACCATGGTCTATTAATGGACTTATCGCAACATTTGAAAGCAATTATTTCACAGCGACTAATACCTGGACTTAATGCCAAGCGTGTTCCCGCAGTCGAAATCATGCTTAATTCGCCTTACATTTCAGAATTAATTGAAGAAGCAAGAATAGATGAGATTAAAGATGCAATGAAACAGGCTGAACTGGATGGTATGCAAACATTCGACCAATCGCTATATGAATTATTTAAAGAATCAAAGATCGATATAGAAGAGGCATTGAAAAATGCTGACTCCAGAAATGATCTACGCTTACGACTCCGCCTGGAAAACCCAGATGAATTTTCAGCTTATGATGAACTTGAAATTGAAAAAGATGAACAGCACATGCCGGGATTTAATTTAAAAAATAAATCAAATTCATAAATATCTTCCATGGATAAAAAAATAATTAGATTATTATCGGCTGGATTCTTCCTGTTAATTGCCATGATGTTGCTAATGCAAGTTGGGGCAATTCGGGTAGTGGATTCTATTGCCGATTCAACTAAAAACTTATATGAGCATGCGTTTACAGTCAGTAATACCATATTAGAAATTAACACAGATATCATCTTGATACACCACTACATGAAGGACGTTTCCCTGGCACAAAACAGCGAAGAACTGGAGTTTGCTATTTCATTAGTCGATAAAAATGAAGCCTTAACCTACCAACATTTCGATATTGTTCTAGCGCGCTTTCTAGATGATAAAACAAGAATTGAAAAGGCACGCCAGTTATTTACTAATTGGAAACCCATTCGTTCTGAGATCATCGAACTCACGCGGGCGGGGAAAAATATCGAAGCAGCTTTGCTCGCCAAGAACAAAGGTGAGAAATATGCTGATCTATTGGCTAACGAAATGGAGAGTTTAATCGATCTTACCAAAAATAAAGCTAATAATTTTCTTATCGAAAGTACGGAAGCAGTATACAAAAGCAGGTTGATTTTACTTGGATTGATGTCAGTCATTCTGACCATTGGTTTATTG
>CAYTIZ010000165.1:0-5462 GCA_964437885.1 uncultured Enterobacteriaceae bacterium | reverse complement strand
GCGTGTTGACTTACTCGCTGCGTAACTTACATTGCACTTAATATGTGAAAGCAAGTTTCTTTACACTTGCCTAATTTTAAATATTCCTCATGCGGGGTACAAAGTTTAGACTCAATACCTAGCGCATTACAATGATAACTTGACCAAGTATAGGCTGATGGGTCGTCCACCATATTAGCTCGAACGGGATTTAATTCAATATATCGATAGCATTGTAGTAAGTATGTTTCTGACTGAACAAGGCTCGATTTAAAACGACCCTCCCAAAGCGTACCTGTTCGACGATACTGGTAGTTAAAATAGCGAACATAACGACGACCTAATGCCTGCATCATTGACGATAAGCCACTACTGTTTGCCGGTGTCACAAGTAGATGAACATGATTTGTCATAAATACCCATGCATGAACGGCAACATTATATTCTCGTGAATATTCTAATAACCAATTAGCGTAAGCGGAGAAATCCTGATCACCAGTAAAACAAATACTTCGATTATTCCCACGTTGTATGACATGTTGGGGAATACTTGGGGGGCATATGCGAGGTAAACGCGCCATGGTTGCTTCCTTGTAACCAATTAAACAAACAGTTTAACCTATTTGTAAGTTAGTCAGTAGATAAAGTCTCATCTGACCCCACTTATTTGTTAGTTGAATAGGCCTTATAATAAAACCTGAAACTTTAACGACGAAGGTAAGAGTTATGATTAGATTATATGGATTAGAATTGTCATTCTCGGTAAACAGGGTTCGATTGTGTTTGAATGCAATGGATCTCGAATATGAACTTATCCGAATTAATCCACTTGCCGGGGAAAATCAGACCGAGGACTACCTGAAAATAAATCCTGGAGGCAAGATACCGGCGATTGATGATGATGGTTTCACTCTGTTTGAGAGTAATGCCATTATGAAATACTTTTGTCGCAAACATAAATCTGATTTTTATCCAGATGATATTAAAGCACAGGCAGATGTTGATAAATGGCTGGACTTTGTTGCTATTCACTTGGCTAATGGCATTGGTATGGTTCTGTTTAACAAGATCTTTGCAGGTATGCTTGGTGTCGATGTTAATGAACAATCATTGCAGGAAGGTTATGGCTATGTTGAACGTTTTCTTGGCATCATCGACAAGCAACTTGAAACATCAACTTTTCTTGCCAGTGATACTATGACTATTGCAGATTTTTGCCTGCTCGCAACTATTGACCCAGCCGAAGTTATTGACATCGATATAACAAAATATCCCTATGTAGATGCATGGCGAAGTAAACTAATGCAGGAGTCTTTTTATAAGAATGTCCATAATTCATTCTCGGAAACGATGGAAGCAATGAAAGCAGCGTTAGCTTAATAGTCTCTGCGATATAAGTAGAAATAATAAGGGTTTCATGATGAAACCCTTTTTTTGTTTGATTCCCCGAGATTAGTACTGCCGATCTGGTCGTTATCCGTTGCTCAATAATGCACTGAAAACGTCTAAATTTCCCCTGTTACCAAGTTTAGGTAGTTGCCTCAGTGCCATGCTGCGCTGTTGTGCTCAAGTTTGACCATCTCTCGCCGATTAATAGTTATTGTTAGTTAATCAGGGACAATCAATGGAGATATTCGAGCAATTGCTTGAAGATTATGCTGTAGATTCAGAAATAATGCCGGCTGCCTTGCATGACAAGATTATCGCCGGACTGATTTATTGGGCAGATTTAGACTTACATAATCTGGAACTAGATATAGGGCATACGAACGACGGCCGTATCAACAAGACGGCTGACATGCAAAATTTTTTAACAGATCTCAGTAAACTTGTATTAAAAGATTCTCTTACAGGTTTGTTTAACAGGCGTTATTTCGATCGGGCTCTGGAAGGCGAGATGGAACGTAATGCCCGCGAATATCGTTCTTTAGGGCTTGCTATTATAGACATCGATTATTTTAAGCACGTCAATGATACCTGGGGACACGATGGTGGCGATGAGGTACTTAAAGTAGTCGCCAGGATTATGAGTAAAAATATTCGACAAACCGATATTTTACTCAGAATCGGTGGAGAAGAATTCGCAGTTATCATGCCGAATGTCCGACATCAGATAGCTGAAAATGTGATGGAACGATTACGACTCGATATTGAGAATTCGACCATATCCGTCAATAGTAAGGAATTACGTGTCAGTGTGAGTGTTGGTATTGCCGTTCGTGAACCTAATAAATTAATTTCTGCAGAGCAACTATATAAACAGGCTGATCTGGCACTGTATCAGGCTAAGGAAACAGGCAGGAACAAAGTAGTGTTGTCGGGAGCGCCAACAAGTGGCGGACTTACCACATCTGAACGGGAGGCACTCTCATAATGAAAAGTATTGCTATTACCAGCGGCAAAGGTGGTGTCGGTAAAACCAATATTGCTGTTAATCTTGGTCTCAGCCTGACGGATATTGGCAAGCGCGTTTTGTTATTTGATGCCGATCTGGGTCTTGCAAATGTAGACATTCTGTTCGGCTTTGCGGCAAAGCACAATGTTGCGGATGTGTTGGATGGAAAACTACATCTTCGCGATATTATGGTCGAAGCAGCTAACGGCATGCAGGTATTGCCCGCGACATCTGGTTTTTTGCAACTTGAACACCCATCTCAATCAGAGCTTGCCATGCTTGCAGAGCAAATGGACGAATTGTCTCAGGACTTTGATGTACTGTTGCTCGATACCGGCGCGGGTTTGCGCGATACAGTGTTCTTTTTCTGTAGTGCTGCCGAAGAGGTACTGGTAGTCACCACGCCGGAACCTACGGCTATCACCGATGCTTATGCCATGGTCAAGATATTAACGACCAACTATCAGATTCAAACGGTTAAGCTAGTCATTAATGAAGCGATTGACGAAAGAGAAGCCAGACAAATATTCGATAAACTGGCGAATGTCTCTAAAACACACATTGACTTTGAACTTGATTATATTGGTTGGATAGCCAAGGATATTCAATTGGAGAAAGCAGTGCGCAAGCGCAAACCTGTTGTGCAGAGTTATCCTTCTGCACCGGCAAGTCAGAGTTTTAAACGATTAGCGAAGGACTTCGATTCAATTTTTACAAGCCAATCGCAAGCTTTAATATCAGGTTTTTGGCAGGAGATTTTACAGCATCGAAAGGTCGGTAGTTAGAAAATTATATTAAAGGAATAGTCAGGATTGTGAAAATTTCAATTAACCCATTCGATTTTATCTTGAGGCAATCTTTAAAAAAAATAGTGGCCTAAATAAAGGAATAAACAAGATATAAAAAGGATACATTATTATGACCTACAGTGAATTGATGGAACGAAATGTCGACGTACTTAAATCGACTGTAAATCAATATGGATTATATGGCTTAGCTATTTCACTGGGTACAATTCTTATTGCTACCATCATTGTTAGTTTCCAGATGACGGGACAAATTACATTCAATAACCTCATTCTGGCACAAAAGAATAATTTTGCTTTAAGGGTATTAGATCTTTTACCTTTTATGTTTGCATTTTGGGGTCAATACACTACTACTGTAATGGCACATCATGCCAGTGCAATTATCATGGAAGAGACTGATGAACTACGAGAAGAAAGCACTGAGTGGAAAAGAAAATCACGACATCATACAACCCACGACACGCTAACTGAACTTCCAAATAGATCATTATTCTATGAGCTTCTAAGTGAAGCCATTCATGTTGCTGCACGTGACAATAAAAAACTAGTGATCTTGTATATAAATCTGGTTGGGTTCAGACAGGTCAATGATGTGTATGGAAACATGAGTGGAGACTTTGTTCTTAAAGAAGTTACGAAACGTCTTCAGAATATGCTTCATGATAGCAATATTATTGCAAGATTAGGTGGTGATAAGTTTACCTTGATATTGAAAGATGATTTTGAAGATAAACTATTTATTAATGAAGTTCAGCGAATTCAGAAAACATTAGAACTACCTTACATAGTTGATCGTGCCAATATCGATATTAGTATAAACATCGGAATATCCCGTTATCCAGATGATGGGGTAATTGCAGATGAACTTATACAACGGTCTGAACTTGCAATGTTCTCGGCCACTTCATCTAACATAGCTTATGTTGTTTACTCTCCTGATCTTAATCAGGAAAATCCACACCGTGTTACGCTTATAGGTGACTTACGTCGTGCGATAGAAAATGATCAACTGGAATTGAATTACCAACCCAAGATTGACGTGCTTAGCAATAAAATTTCTTCCGTTGAAGCGTTGATTCGATGGACTCATCCGGAGCATGGGCGTATTTCGCCTGAAGAGTTTGTTCCCCTTGCCGAACGAAATCGACTAATTCAGCCATTAACAAGGTGGGTTGCAGATACTGCATTACGTGAATCAGCAAACTGGCACAAACGTGGATTAAATATCGGCACATCCATTAATATTTCAGCACATGATTTAAGCAACCCTGAATTGCCTGATGTTTTTGCTGCGCTTCTTCTTGAGCATGATGTTAATCCTGACTGGATTACATTAGAGATTACCGAAAGTAGTATCATGGGTGATCCGAAACAAGCACTTGCAGTACTTAATAAATTAAGTGAAATGCATTTCCATTTATCCATAGATGACTTTGGCACAGGTTATTCTTCATTAGCTTATCTTAGTAAGTTGCCGGCTCAGGAAATCAAGATTGACCAAAGTTTTGTAATGGGGATGAATGAAAATAAAAATGATGCCTTGATTGTAAAGGCAACTATTGATCTCGGACATAACCTTGGTCTGAAAGTAGTTGCTGAAGGCGTGGAAGATGAAGAAGTCTGGCGCCATTTAAAACAAATGGGCTGTGATGTTTTACAAGGATACTTCTTCAGTCGACCTCTTGAAATTAATGATCTTTATAAATACTTACAAGAATCACGCTGGAAACCAAAGACAAGCTGAAAACTATAAAATAATTTTTAGAAATATATAGCTGCTATTAATCCAATAAAATACATTGTAACGAAATCAGAAATAAAAAAGGATTTCATATGAAAGTTAATGATGGACAAAGGATAAGAGGTATTTTTTCCTCTTCTAACATCAATAGATTGCTCGGTCGACCCATGTACCAACCTCTGCATGCTCCCCATTCCTTTGCTGATTTACAGAATAAGATTGGTGATCATTTAGCACAGTAAAACAGTGGTGAGATATTGGCTTTGGTGATGCAGGAAGTTAATTTGTCAGTACCCTCCCGAGACAATTTATTTGCGACTCAATTTCATCCTGAAAAAAGCCAGCATGATGGATTGGCCTTATTAAAAAAAATCCTTAACTGGGATGGGAATCCATAGAAATTAACCGATAATACTCGTCCCATTTTATATTGCACATTGCCTGCTTGAAAAGAACCTGGCTACAGTAGAGCCTATTTAACGATTCTTTATTCAAGGATTAAAATCAAATGATCGTTATTTAATGATTAATGCTTTTG
>CAYTIZ010000164.1:0-5467 GCA_964437885.1 uncultured Enterobacteriaceae bacterium | reverse complement strand
CCAGATGAATTTTCCCTGTTATTTGAAGAGATTTTGCACTCTATAGAGGACAGTGCTAAATTTCCATTTAATATCTCTGCTTTTCTTTGATAAATATGGTTTCAACAACAGATTCTTCGCAATTATCAGAACGCAGTCTCCATCTATTTAAGGCGTTGGTAGAGCACTTTATTGATGATGGAACGCCTGTTGGTTCGCGTACGCTTTCCAAAGATTCCAGTCTGGGTCTAAGTCCCGCGACGATTCGTAATGTCATGGCTGATCTTGAGGATGTGGGATTGCTACATTCTCCCCATACCTCTGCTGGTCGTATCCCTACTGTTAAGGGCTATCGTTTATTCGTTGATAGTCTACTTAGAGTCAACGATCTTAATTCATCTCAGGTTGAAAAAATGGCGAGGGAATTAGATCCTGAAAGTGATTTCCAATCATTGATGCAGCGTACTTCGTCGATGTTATCGGATGTGACGCAATTGGCTGGTGTTGTTATGTTGCCACGAACCGAGCAATCTATCTTGCAGCACATTGAATTTGTTGCCCTGTCGTCTAATCGAGTATTGGTTATTCTGGTAGTTAATGATCGGGAAGTACAAAACAGGATTATCAATACGGACAAGACCTATTCAGCTCCGGAACTACAGCAAGTATCTAATTATCTTAATGAGATTTTTGTAGGGAAGGATCTTAACCATGTGCGTACCTCCATTCTCGAAGAATTGGAAAAAATGAAAGATCAGGTCAATCAATCAATGCAATCTGCAATTGAAATGGCACAGATGGCATTCAATTCTGATACGACTAAAAGTGATAGTGATGATTTACTTTTTTCCGGGCAAACGAATCTCATGGACGTTGCCGAGCTTGGTGAGGTCGATCAATTAAAGAAGTTGTTTGAAACATTTAATCAGAAGCGAGATATTCTGCATTTGCTTGAGCAGGCAATAAATGCTGATGGCATGCAGATTTTTATTGGTGAGGAATCGGGTTATGACGTACTCGACAATTGCAGTGTCGTGACATCACCTTATGAGGTTGATGGTCAGATATTGGGGGTTTTAGGTGTAATTGGGCCGACGCGTATGCATTATGAGCGTGTTATCCCGATTGTTGATATTACAGCCAAAATGCTCGGCGCTGCCTTGAACTCAAAAATTTAATCCCCACATACAACGATACGCGCCCATCACAGCAGGATGCAGGGGTTCTATTGTCTAAATATAAAGAGGTTACATAATGTCAGGTGAAGAAAACGATATTGTTCAGGAAGATGAAAACAACGAAGTAGCTGAACAAGAGGCGGAAGCGGTAGAAAATGTCAGTGACGATTTGATTCCAGCAGAAGAACAGGAATTGGATATAGAAACGTTACAGGCTTTACTTGAAAAAGAAAAAGAGCAATCTCAGGCAAATCGTGATGCGGCTCTCAGAGCGCAGGCAGAAATGGAAAATCTTCGAAAACGCACTACGCGTGATGTTGAAAGTGCACATAAATATGCATTGGAAAAATTTGTGCACGAGCTCTTGCCAATACTGGATAGTTTGGTTCTCGGCATGGCTGCTGCTGAAAGCGCAGAGAATACTGATGAATTACATGAGGGCATGGATTTAACCCTGAAAATGTTTAACAGTGCGATGGAAAAATTTGGTGTGAGAATTATAGATCCACAGGGTGAAAAATTTAATCCGGAACAACATGAAGCCGTCTCTATGCAGGAAATAGAAGGTTCGGAATCAGGTACTGTGGTGACGGTAATGCAAAAGGGATATGAGTTGAATGGACGGCTGGTTAGACCTGCAATGGTCTTGGTTGCCAAGTAATTTTGAATTGCTCTTTTAACCGATTACTTTGTTGCGACACTTTTTGCGGTGCAGGGGCGGAAAGCGCCAAACTATTTGTAAACTCGGCTTTAGCATCCTCGGTAACTGTTCCAGACGTCGCCTAAAAGCGCCTACTGTTGGTACTCTATCTCCTATATCCTTATAGTCGTCGTGCGTCGCTCTAACGACTATATCCATGTAGTCGTCCGCTACTTAATTGAAGCATCGCGTACTCGGCTAAAATTTCTAATTCATAAGTAAATGCATATAAACACTTGAAAAATAAGGGGCTAGCCCTTATCTAATTAAACAACATCATTTTTAATGAAATTTAAATATAAATCAGTAAGTTAAGTATTTTGGAGAAAGCGAATGGCAAAGATAATTGGAATTGATCTCGGTACTACCAACTCATGTGTGGCAGTTCTTGAGGGTGGTGAGGCGAAGGTCATAGAAAACAGTGAAGGTGCTCGAACGACACCATCGATCGTTGCCTACACGGATAATGAAGAAATTCTTGTTGGCCAATCTGCCAAGCGTCAATCGGTTACCAATCCGGACAATACACTTTATGCCGTCAAGCGATTAATTGGTCGTCGTTTTGATGAAGATGCAGTTCAAAAGGATATCAAACTTGTTCCGTACAAAATCGTCAAAGCTGATAACGGTGATGCCTGGGTTGAAGTCAATGGCAAAAAGATGGCTTCACCAGAAATCTCAGCACGCGTGTTAATGAAGATGAAGAAAACCGCAGAAGACTATCTTGGTGAAGAGGTTAAGGAAGCTGTGATTACAGTGCCTGCGTACTTTAATGATTCACAGCGACAAGCAACGAAAGATGCGGGTCGTATTGCAGGTCTTGAAGTTAAACGTAATATTAATGAGCCAACAGCAGCTGCATTGGCTTATGGTATGGATAAGAAACGTGGTGATGCCAAGATTGCAGTCTATGATTTAGGCGGTGGTACTTTCGACGTTTCTATTATTGAAATTGCTGAAATCGATGGTGAGCATCAATTTGAAGTCCTCTCAACCAATGGCGATACTTTTCTCGGTGGTGAAGATTTCGATTTCCGAATCATTGATTTTATCTGTGATGAATTTAAGAAAGAACAGGGTGTGGATTTGCACAACGATCCATTAGCGTTGCAACGTCTTAAAGAAGCAGCAGAAAAAGCCAAGATTGAATTATCGTCCAGTCAACAGACTGATATTAATTTACCTTATATTACTGCGGACTCAAGTGGTCCCAAGCATCTTAATTTGAAGATGACACGAGCAAAGCTTGAGTCGTTGGTAGAAGAGTTGGTTGAGCGAACGATTGCACCATGCCAGGTGGCACTCGACGATGCTGAACTTTCAATATCAGATATTACCGATGTTATTTTAGTTGGTGGTCAAACACGTATGCCGATGGTACAAGAAAAGGTTCAGGCCTTTTTTCAACAAGAACCACGTAAGGACGTAAATCCTGACGAAGCGGTTGCAGTTGGTGCAGCAATTCAGGCAGGCGTTTTGGGTGGTGATGTTAAAGACGTACTCTTGTTAGATGTAACACCATTGTCTTTGGGTATTGAAACAATGGGTAGTGTCATGACTAAATTGATCGATAAAAATACGACTATACCAACCAAGGCTAGTCAGACTTTTTCGACTGCTGAAGAAAATCAAACAGCAGTAACGGTGCATGTCTTGCAGGGTGAACGTGAGATGGCAGTAGGCAATAAATCATTGGGTCGTTTTGATTTGAGCGATATACCACCAGCACCACGTGGTGTGCCACAGATCGAGGTGAGTTTTGATATCGATGCTAACGGTATTCTGAATGTCTCAGCTAAGGATAAGGCAACAGGAAAAGAGCAATCCATCGTCATTAAGGCTTCAAGTGGTCTTTCTGATGAAGAGATTGAAAACATGGTTAAAGATGCTGAAGCGCATGCTGAAGAAGATCGAATTGCCAAAGAATTGGTTGAAGCCAGGAACATGGCGGAAAACATGATTCATGCGACTAAGAAATCCATGGATGATCTGGGTGATAAGGTTGAAGAGCAGGAGAAAAAGGATATTGAAGAGGCGATTAGTGATCTTGAAGAAGCACTTAAGGGATCTGACAAAGAAGCGATTACTGAGAAGACAACGAAGTTGACTGAAATTGCAGGCAAGCTGGCAGAGAAAGCTTACGCTAAACAACAAGGTTCTGCTGACGCCGATGTTAATCCTGAAGCAGCATCAAATAATACTGACTCGACAGATGATGATGTTGTCGATGCTGAATTTGAAGAAGTTGAAGACGAGAAAAAGTAATTGTAACGATACATTAACAACTAAAAACGGTTTTTAATACACAGCAGCCTGGAGATGATTATTCTTCTCCGGGCTTGTTGTGTTTTGTCCTTTAATATAAATAAAAAAAAGAATTAGTTTAAAGAGTACAGTATGGCAGACAAACGAGATTACTATGAGGCATTAGGCGTTTCTAAAAATGCTGATGAGGCCGAATTAAAAAAAGCTTATCGTCGCTTAGCGATGAAATATCATCCTGATCGTAATGAAGGTGATACCAAGGCTGAAGAAAAATTTAAGGAAGCGAAAGAAGCGCATGATATTTTGTCTGATGCACAAAAACGTGCGGCTTATGATCAATTTGGTCACGCTGGTGTAAATACCAGTGCAGCTGGTGGAGGCGCGAGTGCCGGCGCAGGTTTTGGTGACATATTCGACAGTGTCTTCGGTGATATTTTTGGTGGTGGCGGTGCCCGTGGTGGCAATCGTGTTCATCGCGGTGCCGACCTACGTTATAATCTTGAATTGTCTCTTGAGGATGCTGTTGCCGGAACAACTGTCAAAATCCGTATTCCGAAAATGGTTGAATGCACTACCTGTAAAGGTTCTGGTGCCAAGAAAGGCAGTTCGCCAGTAAGTTGTCCTACCTGTGCCGGACATGGGCAAGTCAGGATGCAACAAGGGTTCTTCTCTGTTCAACAAACCTGTCCCCAATGTCGTGGTCAGGGAAAAATTATTAGTGATCCCTGTGGACCATGTCGTGGTCAGGGGCGTGTCAGGGATAGTAAAACAATTTCAGTTAAGGTTCCTGAAGGTGTTGATAATGGTGATCGGATACGTTTATCAGGAGAAGGTGAGGCCGGTGAAAATAATGGGCCAGCAGGCGATCTTTATGTCCATATCAGTGTTAAAGATCATCCCATCTTTGTACGCGATGGTACTGATCTTTATTGCGACGTTCCAATAAGTTTTGCTGCAGTAGCATTAGGCGGCGAGCTTGAAGTACCTACGCTTGATGGCAAAGTTAAATTAAAAATTCCGGCAGAAACGCAAAGTGGAAAATTATTTCGTCTTAGATCAAAAGGGGTACGCTCAGTAAGAAATTCTTCAAAAGGTGATTTGCTTTGCCGTGTTATTGTTGAAACGCCAGTGAAGTTAAACAGTACGCAAAAAGATCTGTTGAAACAATTCGAAGAGTCAATGCAAAGTGGCGGAACCAAGCATAGCCCGCAAGCGAGTTCGTGGGTGGATGGGGTTAAGAAGTTCTTTGACTCAATGACCTCTTGAGATGTGAAATGTTAAAAGTGAAAGATGCACTGCTAATTGTATCCATGCATTAGCAGTATTTCCGCCATCCATGGCGGTC
>CAYTIZ010000163.1:497-5486 GCA_964437885.1 uncultured Enterobacteriaceae bacterium | reverse complement strand
TTCTTTCTTGTATTTTTTTTCCACTTTAACAATATCTTCATTCAGCTCATTAACACGCGTAAACAGATAAAGGCTGAATACCAGAGAAACAGCCAGACCGACAACAAGTATCTTTTCTCTTTTTGATTTACCTTGAAGAAAGCTCACCGTCTATTTTTCTCCAAAATAGTTATATTTAAAGATGAATTGATTAAGCTGGGCTTGACTTTCTTTATAACAAACCTGAATTTATAACCGGACAAACCATTATCACTCCGTCCAAGTTCGCTTGGGTTTTCGGTTATTTCCATATCCCAGTTTCTTAGATCCCGCGACAAACCCTGGCTAAAGTATTCAACCGAAGTCTGATCAACTGACCAGCCATTGATAACGAATATGTTCCATTGTTGCTCTATTATTGAATCGATTATCAAATTATCATTCATGTTCAAAATAACCATATCAAGAAATTCATTCATAAAATTATTCCTTGAAACCAGCACAGTTTCCATCAACTTCTTAAGTTCCACTAAGCTTTCATATTCCAGCTTTAAATTATCGAGTTTGACCTGTGCTTTTTTTGATTTACTTAAATCTTTTTTTATTTTCTGCTGTAACTGCACCTTATCTTTAACACTAGTCAACTTCGTTTCTATCTTGTCAAGCTTCCAGGCAAGACCACCCTCTATAGCACCTATAACGCAGGCCAAAACTAATACCATGGCGGCCACTTTTGCCAGTGGCCGCAGATAGAGAGGAGGAGGAGGATTTGCGCCCTGCACCGGGGTCATGATTTGATGGCTTTTACTAAAGTAATTAAACGTGGCGCCAAAGATCATAATCGCCTCGGCACTAGACACATCACCTGTCAGCTGCGTCGGTATTGTTACTTCACGTTCAAGGTGTTTAAATGAAAATAGAGACAATGTTTCCAGTTCTTCACGCAATGCACTGCGATCAGAATGCGTCACGGTGGTATAGATATCCGTTCCTTCAGGAATATCTGCATTATTGATAAGGGTTTCAACATCATTCAATTGTGGCGTATCACTACTACACTCAAGTACCAAGCATTCAAGCAATAATCCTTTACGATAGATATTCAAGGCAAGATAAGGGCGATGTAATTCCAGTATATAAACCTTATCGTTCGAATAAATATGAAAAAGCTGTGAAGAACCTGCGCCAATATAGGGATAAATTGACTTTAACTGAGCCTTACCCAGCACGCCCTTAGCTGAAACAGTCTGAACTGCGGATACCCATTGTTGATGTATTGACTCACTAATAGCTGTCGCAATCCAATATGTCTTGCTGGCTTCATTAATACTTGACCAACCACATTTAATTCGTTGGTCCTGTAGTTGCATCTGATCCTGAACCTTTAAACATTCCTCCAGTTGATTACGATTGATATAGTCCTGTGAAATTGCCAGGTCACCAATACGAACCTTTTTCCCACTTTCATTTTTTTCAGCTGTCAGCTGTTTCACCAGAACATCACGCTGTTGCTCAGTGATATAACCCAGACCGATCATTAACCAACCCAGATTGTCATGTGGCACTAAATCGGCAAAGGTAGATTCCATCTCCCAGCGAACAAGCTCCTGCACCTTATGAGATTCAAGTGTCTCTATATTCTCGATTGCCAATTCCAGTATGGAAGGCACAGCATGAGCATGCAACAGAATCGCTTCCCTGGGTAATTTACCAAAGCTGACACTAAGCCGTCCCAAAACCTCTACCAGTGCTGTAACGGGTTCTGAGATATTCGACCGGGCAGAGGCAACGATAGTGACCTCACCTTCTTGCTTATCGACAACGGTAGCCAATAAACCAAAACCATCACTGAAAAGAACCAATAGTGGTTTATCTAAATTATTACTTTTATTACTTTTATTTTTTTTAAATTTTTCCAGACTAAACATCATCAAGGTGCTTCCAGAATAACTTCGGGTTGATTGGATACACTGGCAAATACAGTAAATCGTACTGAATCTGTAATTTCTGCCACGCCATCGATATTGACACCAGTCACGCTTCGATCTACTAGTAAGGCAATATGCTCACCGACTGGCACGCGTTCAGTTGTAATCGCTGTGCCACCCAGATTCCAACTGCCACTTGACGAGCTGTAAGTACCGCCAGTATTAATTGCCGCATCTTGAGTAAAGTGAAAAGATTGCCAACGATCTTCGGGAAAGGTGACCGTGTCGACAGCATCGTTAACAAAGATGGCAACAGCGACTTCATATGAATTTGCATTCACTAGTGCACCAGAATTATTTTCGATGGTGATATTTAATGCCGTTGGCGCAATCGTCCAGTCTGTTTCCTCTAAACTGCGATCAATATCAATATTAAATGGTAAAGGTTTGGGGTCAGTAACATCATCACCATTAAATGTGTAATCGAAAACATTACTTGCTGAGGCTATAACAAAATTGTGCCCCCAACCATCAAGAAATTCATTAATGGAATCCCTTCCTTTCACCAGATAAGGTCCTCTGAATCCCTTGAATAAATTAAATTCCGGATTAGTGGCATCATTCAGTTCCACTTCACTACCTGCACCATCCGTGTTGTAATAATAAGGCGTTATGCTGGCATAGGATATCCACTCATTACCGCTGGCAAGCGACCAGGCAGTCGTGTTATCCGTCAAAGGATCAAGAACGGTATTAGGCGGGATTAAACCATTATCGGAGACAAAGCCAGCATAAAAAGTACTGTTCTGATGAGTTCGTTCTTTTAACAACGCATCCGAAATAAAATTTAATTTATTGATTGATTCATCATAACGCAACTGCCCATCCTCACTTTCAATAAAAGACAGACTCGTTGTTGTTAATATCGCCAGGATAAATAGAACTAATACCAGTTCCAGTAAGGTAAATCCGTAATTAAACTTTGCATGGGTATATGACATTAGATAATCACCTCAAACAAACAATAATGTCATCACCACCGGCTGTCACACATCCAGTGCCGGCACTGTCATAAATACCATCAGAGCCAAAGCTGACTATTCTTGCAGCGTCGTTATCATCCAGTTCAAAAAAGTAATACGGATTGTTATATGGATCATTGACAACAGGGACATTGCTTAATGCTGTTTCACTAACCACCGTACCATCGTGTTCGATATCAGCGATACTAGTGTCAGTTGGATTACCCAGTTTAGAGATATAGGGCCCTTGCCAACCTAGACGATAGTTTTCATTCCACCCAGTGATTACTCCTTCAGGTATATCATCACATACATCATCTATGTCATAGCCGTTTGTTAGCAGAAAAGACACATCCGCAGGCGAGCAAAGATTAGTAGCAGTGAGCGCGTGCGATGGATTATCACGTTTGAACTTTAAAATCGCATCACGAATCTGGGTCATTTCAAATAACGCGGCAGTTTCTTCCTTTTCATCAACAAATGCATTGTTGAATGCTGTAATCGTGACGCCCGCTATCACTGCAATGATCAAAACAACAACGACAAGTTCTATAAGTGTAAAACCGAATTGTGTAGGTGTGTGCCGCATGCCCGCCATGCCAACCTCTTTTATTATTATTTAAGAAATACAGGCGGACACAATGCCCGCCTGTAAATTGGTTAACTATCTATTATGTGTAAAACACATTAATCAGATTACTCGTCTTCCAGGCCGGCGAACTCAGCAACTTCATCATCGAAGTTATCGCCGTCAGAATCGAGTACTGCAACAAGCCCAACTTCATCAGCTTCCCAGGCGGTGCTGGCTGCAAGGCCAGCAGTCGTCAGGTTAGTATTAAGACCTGCTTCACCCAGCTTGATGGCCAATGAAAAGTGACTGTAACGCTCACCGTTACCATCGACGTTTCCATCAATCGGACCACGAGAGATGATCTTGTTAACGCTACTGGTAGACATTTCACTGAAGTTACCGACACCAAAAACACCAACGACCGTTCCTGGATCCTGACCGATGTCGGTTGGATCAAGTAAAATGGCGATTGGAGCAACAGAAGTTTCGGCAATCGATACTGATAAGCCGGCGCCATTATTATCTGCATTCCAAAAGAGCGTGTTTGCGAGTAGCTCAACCGCTTCTTCACCCCCTACAGCCGTTAGCTGGCCACTCGGTATTGCCGTTGTACCTGCGATATCATCACAAGCCGTGATTTCTGCATAACGCAATGACGTAATACCGCTTTCTGTCAACATACAGGTACCTGCTGCTGAATCATCCCCACAGTCTGCAGCCACTGGCAAATCAACCAGGACCAGTTTGGCTGCAAGACCATCTGCCAGACCACCGAGCGTGCTGGCGCCGAGAAGCTGCGGGCTGGTAAGCGTGGCGGTCGTGATTCCGCCCGTTGTGTCTGCACAAACCAGTGAATCCAGATCCGATGGCAAACCCTTGTTGATAACAACTTGTTGGCGGGTGGCATTTTCAAGCGCACCCATGGTATTTAAGGCAACACCTTGACCGGCTCTTTCTTCTTGACCGCTTATTGCTGAAATGACTGCACCAGCAATAATCGCGAGAATCGCAACGACGACTAGTAGTTCCAGTAAGGTAAAACCGCCCTGTTTCATTTTTTGTAGTTTCATTTTTATTCCCCCTCAATATATGTAATAAAGAGATTTTTAGTTAATGTCTTCACTATCCCCGAAACAGCTGAATCCAAAAGTATTTGTCTAGTTGATTTAAACCTGTAGCCCCACACTACCAGCGCATATATTTAATTAATTTTAAGAATCTATACTTACTAACTTTTTAGAGGAAGATGATGAGTCTTTCGAATTGGAAGATTTATGTAAATTCAAATAATCCAGAACATAACGATATTGCTTACCGTAATGGATAATAATTTCTTTTTGTTGACGTTTAAGAATCCTGATTTCTACGTGAAAACCACTAAAACCATCATGTTCAAATGCATCATCAAAGATATTTAGTAAGCGTTGCTTTACAGCATCATGTTTATCGAGACTAGTCACAATTCCCTCTAGTTTTATTTTTGTTAGTG
>CAYTIZ010000163.1:0-463 GCA_964437885.1 uncultured Enterobacteriaceae bacterium | reverse complement strand
GTAGTTTTATATTGTTGAGCAACAACATGAATAGAAAACGTGAATTTTTCCTATATTTTTCAGGAAAAAATTAAAATCATTCTGATTTTTCACAAATAAATAAGGAAATATTCCTGTTTCTTATTCCTTAATAAACTTTATTCTGTAAAAAATTTAAAATTTAATTAATCCCATCAGTCTCAATCAGGATTAATTTCGTAAGTTTTCTCCATCGTATGGCAATAATTAAATAATTGTGTTTCTAAAAATATTTTCAATCCAAAACCACCGCCACTCTGTTATCAACACGCTTTTCTTGCTATTGATAATTTCAACATTATTATTCACAGTGCCAGGAGTAGGTTTTTCGTGGGGGTGGGTCAGTCTAGCTTGCCTTATCGTTTTACTCGGCTTATTGCAGGACAAACAAATTCACATCACGCCTCTTTTCATATCAATGTGTGTCTACACTTCTGTTATTTTA
>CAYTIZ010000162.1:0-5488 GCA_964437885.1 uncultured Enterobacteriaceae bacterium | reverse complement strand
TACATTCCTTGTATTTAACTTTAACGGTACCTCAGCGTTAGCTGATTTGTTCAACTATGTGTTATGCAGACCTTGATTCTGCATAATATTTGGATATATATTACCCACTAATTCAGGTATAACAGATATTAGAAGGGTAATAGTAGGCACTAACATTAAACACAAGGAGTGTGTTGTATGGAAAAAAGATTCACCCCAAAGCCGGGCCGCTTGATGGATCAAGTACGAGAAGTTCTTCGTTATCATCATTACGCGTTAAGTACGGAACGTTCCTATGTTTCGTGGATATTGAAGTATATCCGATTTCATCAGCATCGCCATCCAAAAGAATTAGGGCGGGCTGAAATTGAACAATTCCTAAGTCACCTCGCAACAAATAAAGGTGTTGCTGCGGCAACACAAAGTCAGGCTTTGAATGGCATACTTTTTCTTTATCATCAGGTTCTTGATATAAAAATAGAAGGTAAAATCAGTGCGCTTCGATCCAAGAAGGCAAAACGTTTGCCCGTTGTTTTAAGTCAGGACGAAATACATGTTTTCTTTGAACATTTGTCTGGTACCACAGGGCTAATGATTAATCTTATGTATGGCAGTGGTTTACGAATATCTGAAGTGTTGCGATTGCGAGTGCAAGATTTTGATTTCTCAAGTAAACAAATTTATGTGAGAAATAGTAAAGGAGGAAAAGATCGAATTACGTTGTTGCCCAACCGTCTTCATTCGCTATTAGAAGAACATTTACAAAGTGTTAGAGTTCTTTTCGATAGTGATACAGAAAAAGGAAGTGCGGCTGTTTATATTCCTGCTGGAGTAGAAAAAAAATATCCTGGTGCTTATAAAACATGGGTGTGGCAATATGCTTTTCCGTCGAAAGAACGTTCAATTGATCCAAGAACAGGTATAGAGCGAAGACACCATGTTCATCAAACAACAATCTTAAAAGCAATAAAAAAGGTTAGAAATAAACTCAGTATAAATAAAGTAATTACACCACATGTTTTTAGACATTCCTTTGCAACACATCTGTTAGAGAACGGCACCAATATTCGCGTGGTCCAAACTTTACTTGGACATAAAGATGTTAAGACCACAGAAATTTATACCCATGTCATGAATAAAGATATTTCCGCAATTAAAAGTCCACTCGATAATGTTTAATTACTTAGGCTTTCTTTTATAAATGAGTTTTCCATGCTAGTTGTTTTGTTTGAATTTAATATACAAACAGCATCTTGTAACAGGAGTTTATTCTACAAAGGAATCTAAAATATTTTTTAACATTTGCTTATCTTCTCGTTTATCACTAACAGGGTTAAATCGATAACGATTATGACATTTAATTAAATGCTCATATTGTTCAATTTTTATTTTTGGAAATATTCGTTTTATCCAATTATTAAGAGTTTCTCCCGGCAGTCTGTTATCCGCGTCCTGTTCTAGTTGTTTGATAAGAGGGTAAATTGGCGAATCTGTACCAAATCGTTTTATGTTGGTGTTGAAAACCGCACCGGATATTTTTCCTGTGCTGACACGTTGTTTATTATAGAAACGCCAGGCTAAGTAAGTTGCTAAGGGTAAGAGTAACCATATCATCCAATCATTTGATTCTGTTTCCGAATCAATTTCGCTTCCCGATATTTTGTATCGTATCCAGGAAAGTAAATCCATGAATGGTTCCAGTATTGTTCTATCTTCGGCTTCCATCGGCGCCCATGTTGATGGTGTTGTGTCCATATTATGCCATTCACCATTGATGTAATATTTTATCCATGAATGTGCGTGGCGTGCGCGTACAAGATACACTTTTTGCCAAGCACTGTATTCCTGCACTGAATAACCAATGGTGTAACGTGTTGGTATACCTGCTTCGCGTAATAATAAAGCAGTGGCTGTGGCAAAGTATTCGCAATGTCCTTTTTTGTCTTTGAACAAAAATTTTGTTAAGTATTGTCCTTTTGTGTAACGCTGATTTTGCGTGATTGAATAATAAAAATTATCCTTAAAATAACGCGATACGCTATTAATTATTTCATCGGGTGTTTTAGTGTGCAGTTCTAATTCTTCTGCAACCTGTTTGAAATCATTCTGATAGTTGAGTGGGATTGATAAATCATCAGGAACAGGCGAGGCTTCGATAAAATCTTTACTGGAATAGCCTAGTCGATAACTGATCCAGCCTTCTCGAGCTTCAATTCTTGTAGAACCATGAATGCTGGTTTCAACCTGAATTAAATCTTTGCCTGATAATGAATTAATATTGTCTGGAACAGGGATGATAGCGGACTGATCTTGCAAAAATAATCCTATATCATAATAACCCGTATCATTTAATTGTTTATTAATGCGCCATTCTTTCTTTGCCGGTGTTTTTTCTATGACATCAAATTCAACTTGTGGGTTACGCCATGTTCCATGCTCATACTTACTATATGAAGTTTCTCGAAAATAAAGTGGCGTCGCTAATCGTTTGTCTGATTTGACTCTGAAAATAATACGATCAGATAATTTTAACCTGCCTAAAGTCCCTATTGATGTGCTTGTGCGGTCTGGATTTTTATTTTTAAATCCATATTGCTCAAACAGATCAAGGAAAAATATTTCCGCATTGGCTTGTAATTGCTGTATACCTTGTTGGGTTAAGAATGATAAGGAAACAACAATGACAATAGGTGTAAACCAATAAATTAACGAATAGTGTTTTGCTCTTAAGCCCCACAATGCCCAGGCAATTATTAAACAACTTGAAAAGAAAAAGACTTCATTATATTTATTTCCTGAGCTGGCTGAGATAAGGCAAAGAAAAACATAAGGCAAACTAATATTCGTTTCATAAAGAATATTGGGGCTCGCCTTGTTGCCCATGCGGCGTATGCTAATGAATAATGCTGAGGTTTTAATGCTATTTTGAATGCTATAATTTTGCGCAAGCATAATAATTAATAACGCAAAAGGAAGTAACTCAAGAACCTTATAAATACCTTGAAGTGAATAATTAACAAAGACATAAATAGTGACAATAAAGAATAATATGCCGCTAAGATCCGCAAGCTGATTAATATCTTTTTCACTAAATTCAATTCGCCATTTAATAAAAAAGGGGAGTTCCAATAATATCCCCATGATGACAGCATAAAGTAAATATTCTGTTTGCCATCCCCATAAAAGCAAGCTCGCCATGATCAAGCCGGGTGAAGCCGGTTTTAATTTATTTTGAACGGTTTTTATGTTTAGTTCGTTCATGTATTACTCAAGTATATCGAGATCTTGCTGCAGGCGGTCATGATGAATAATGTTTATATCTACCAAATGTGGTATGTCACTAATATCTATTTCATCTGAATCCGTAACAATTAAAATTTTTATGGGAATATTATATTCGGAGAGTGTTTCTATGAATTTTATGCGTGAATCATCCAAATCAAGAAAAATACATATTAATGCGCTACATTCATGAATGTAACCTTTAAGCATTAATTCCATTCCTTTTATATTATTCTCGTAAACTGGTTTTATGCAGGCAAGAACTTCCATAATGCTTTCTGTTCCACCAAGACCGCGTCCTGATGTGAAACGGTAAGTTTCATTACCGATAAACATTAAATCAAGCAAGGCATCTTGTTCTTTTTGCGTGACCATAAATGAAGCTGCAATGGAAACAGCATCTTCGAAAATATCTTCTGACTTATCATCAATCCATGTATCCAGAATCAAGCCATAACGTATAAAAAACTCATCGTTATATTCCTTTACGACAGGATGATTTGTTTTCGCAAAACTTTTCCAATGGATAGAACGCATTGGGTCGCCGGGATGATAATCTCGTAAAGAAATAAATTCCTGTGAATCTCCAGTAGATGATGCGTTATTTATGCCGCCTTGTTGATAGGTTCGCTTGCCTTGAACATTTAATCTCGGTGTTTTATATAATTTTGGCAGGATTAATAACTTACCTTTATTTTTAAATACTTTTTGTGCTTGAAATAAACCCAGTGGGTCAGTTTGCGCCAACCTTGTTTTGTCAAAATAAAGATAACCTCTGCGTAATGGGATTAATTGAATATGTTCTTCTACATCACTTTTTTCAGCAATGTAATCAATCGAGACAGGTGCAATAGAAGCACCGCGGAGTTTTCGTATCGTATTCATTAATCGTGGGTAACCTATGAACCGGTCAACACGATTGCGAATCTTATCAAGCGGATCCTTAGTTTTAATGAATTCGTCAATTGTGGGAAATGAACTGTTTAAATCATCAATAAGTACAAGGCCTCTTTGTGGCTTTTTATTTTTGTTTTTTATAAAGCAGGAATAGTGTAACGGTGTACCGACAGTTCCATAGTCGGGTAATTTTCTTTCTATAGAGAATTTCCCACGAAATAGGAAAGAAAAACTGATTGAAGTAATTATCAGAATTAAAGTAATCGAGAATATTTGAAAGGAAAGTGTCGAACGTGTATCAAAGCTAAATACCCCGGCAGCAGGCATTGTTAAAAGTATCATCATCCCGGCAGAAGTAAATCGTTGCCTCATCCATTGGCTTAGTCTGTAAACCAGTTTGAAATTTGCAAACAAGAATTTACGTAACATGATGTTCTACGTTTTGGTCTAAGTGGGAACGGGAATGCTGGATAAAATATTTTCAATGATTTTATCGCTGCTATTCCCAGAGAATCGAGTTTGCGAATTCATCATTATTCGGTGCGAAATAACAGGGATTGCTATTTCCTGTACATGATCGGGTGTTACATAGTCGAGGCCATCAAATAAGGCCAAAGCCTGTGCTGCTTTCATCATTGATAGCGATGCACGTGGACTAGCACCATTGATAATCCCTTCTGTTTCTCGTGTCGCTCGTACGAGATTAACCATGTAAAGTTTCACTTCATCACTGATATTAATTTTACTCGCCTGTTCTTTTAGATGTATGACATCTGATTTATTGATACAAGGTGTGAGTGTCTCAATAGGATGATTTTTATTTTGATCATCAAGAATAGCAATTTCTTCTTCCTGACTGACATAACCAAGGCCAAAGCGCATAGCAAAACGATCCATTTGTGCTTCAGGCAGGGGATAAGTACCATGATATTCAACCGGATTTTGCGTGGCGATTACAAAAAACAATTCATCAAGCTGATATTGATTACGTTCAATACTGACCTGACGTTCACCCATAGCCTCAAGTAATGCAGACTGTGTCCGCGGCGAAGCACGATTAATTTCATCTGCCAGAAGTATATTGCTGAATATTGGTCCTGGATGAAATTCAAAGTCTTGATCACGTTGATTAAAAATAGAGACGCCAAGAATATCAGTAGGTAATAAATCGGGGGTAAACTGTATGCGCTGAAATTCAATATCGATTGATTTGGCCAGTGCTTTCGCCATGGTTGTTTTGCCTGTGCCGGGGACGTCTTCAAGCAAAACATGCCCATTGCTAAAGAATGCAGCAAGCAATTTCCTTATTGAAGAAGACTGTCCTTGTATT
>CAYTIZ010000161.1:0-5500 GCA_964437885.1 uncultured Enterobacteriaceae bacterium | reverse complement strand
AGATCTACACTAAAATTTGTAAGAACATTCAAACTTAGTTATGAAGAGACAAACGTTTGATAGTGTTTAGGATGCACTTGAAGATAATCCCATTAAGGCAAAAAATTTAAAGTTACGTGCCGAATTACTAACAGTGATTATTTCTCGCATAGAAGAATCAGGCTTAACTCAGCAGGAAACTGCAAAACAGCTTAAGATTACTTAACCCCGAGTCAATGCCTTGTTGCATGGGAAGATTGAAGGTTTTCGACTTGATAGTCTGGTAAATATAGCACATAAATTAGGCTTAACCATTTCGGTTGAAATCGCTGCGTAGTCAGCTGTACATGGGGTCGCACCTTCGGTAACTGCTCGACTGCTTGCTCCAAGCGCAGTTCTCGGTCTCCGTTCCAGACTCGACTCTACCGATTACTTCCATGTGATCGTATCACTTACGTCCTTTAGGCGTCCCGGCATCGCCTAAAAGCGCCTACTGTTGGTACTCTACATACTGCATTCATGCAGTCGTAAATTTAAATAAAGGCTCAGATCAGAGTCCTTTAATTTCAGGCTGACTACTGGAGGTAGTATGTTCCGTAAGTGGATAGATCGGTAAATTCCAGTTTTTTGTTATCATGATTGATGATTATCAAATGTAGTCTTGAAATTCGCTGCATCGTATCTGCAAATCTTACTGTGCATTCACGGCCTCTGCCTATTTTGTTCATACCTATCACTATTGGATACTCAACATTTTCATTATCAATAAATTTAATACCATTCTTTACGATTAACTTACATTGATAATTTGCTAATAGAAGTGCTATCTCATCTTCTTCTTTAACTTCAAAGACAACATATTCTGCTGTTGGCATACTTGTCATGCCTAGTTCTTTAGCAAGTATTCTGGAATCGAATTTTTCATCAAGTTCCAGTTCGCCCGTTTTAAATTGAGCAGCTTCAGCGTTTCTTTCCTGATTATTATTGCTTTCTAATTGTGCTTTTATCGTTTGGATCATTTCCTGTCGGTTTGTTAAGTATTGTAAATAGCTCGTTAATGCTATTTGTTTATATTTACTTGATTCGGCAGAAGTATCTTTTTTAAGTGCAAAAAATATATCTCGCCAGCCATTATCATTAGAAAAGACAACAGGATTGACGGCTTTAAGACTTTTAGTTATCTCACCTGTTTCAGAAGATTGATCACTTAATTCAGAAAGTTGTTCTATAGCAACAACAATTGCATTTAATTCCAGATCTAATTCGCCTGGAGTCGCTTTAAGAGCATCGGTAATTTTTTCCAGGGGAATAGTTGTACGAGCACCAAGAGCGAATTCAAAGTCATCAATAGATTTAAACGTGATGACTTTACCATCAATGCTTAACTCTACCGGTTTTGTAAATATTTTTTGCAGCATAGAACTCTAAGTATAGCCATTGAATTGCTCAATATGTATAGATAAGAGGACTGTTTAGTAGTTTATAGTGTGATTAATTTCTCAAATTTATAAGAAAACAATGAAAAGGGTTGGAGCGAAGTGCATGGAAGTACGTTTAGAACTATTGTTCCTTAAGATAAGATTTATTCTGATTCAGACGGGGTTTCCTCAGTTTCTGTAGCAACTTCTTCCACTGCTACTTCTTCACCTACACAATTAAATGCAACTATTTCCAAGCCGACAGTGTCATCGGGAATATATTCAGCTTTTTTGGTATTTTTTTCACATTCCTTTTTTGCCGCATCGTAGGCGTCAATAAAGTTCTCTGGGGGCGCTTTAACTACGACCATATCAGATGTGATCGATTGTATAGATACTTGATTACTACAAGCAGTAATCAACACAACAGAACAAAAAATGATAAATAGACTTCTATTTTGTGAGTTCATATTTTTGGAAGGAAATCTTTAATAAGTGGAGTTAGATGCAACTTTTTCATAAGATCAACAAAAAGTAAAGGTGTCGGAGTGATTTAATTAAAGGGCTGTAATTTTATTTACTGTGGATCCCGATTCGAGGGTCAGGTATAACTTTTCTTTAAAGTTGAAACTCACTTAAATGGCTAAACGACTTATTACTTAGGAGATAAAAAATGAATCCGGAAAAAATCTTTCTTTATGCAGAATATCAGGTTTCGGTTCCCTTCGACCAGGTTGATTGGGAACCCATAAATCCTGAAATGAAGAAGTTTGAAGGTCTGAAATCCAAGACCTGGCTTAGCGGTGTTAATAACCATACCGTTGGGGGCTTCTATGAATTTTCATCGCTGGATTTTGCTCAAAAATACATTGATGAACTGCTGATTCCGTTCTCACATCAGATTAATGGCAGCCTGTCTGTAAAGTTATTTAATGGGGATGTGGTCGCTACTGCAAGCAAGGATATGAATTCCCCGTTTTATAATTAAACGAATTCAAGGGGCAGACTCCTTTAATTCGTTTACAATCGAACTGATTTGTCAATGGTAACTTAATGAGGTTATTCATATGGAAATTGTTAATCCCCATCTTGCTCATAGTATTAGAGAACAAGGCATGATTATGCTGCCTAATTCTTTTGGCTATATCCACCTTGCTGCGGAAGTTGAGTTGCCTCGGCCTTTTTTTCTAATAGCCTTGCTAAAAAAACATTGCTTTCTGAACTTAAAACTCTATGCAATGAATTAAAGTCGATATTTCCTGCGGTTCAAAGAGCAGATTTGTTCGATGCGTTTATTATTCCGCCCGGTACAAACCCAGGAATGGAGCTGATAGAAAGAAAAGGCTATGACGTACATATTGCAAAATTCGATATTGCGATACTTGTTGAATGTACATCCGTTGAAGACGCACTAGCTGTCAGGAATTCGTCGGAATTGAAAAAGATTCAGCAATTGCTGGAAGAAAAATCAAAATATACACATTTAATGGTTGCAAAAAATCCCAATCGGATTGATGAAGTGAGCAAGGAGACAAATGGTATTTTTCTGTTCAACTATTTTTATGCGGAGGATACGTCAACCTTATTGGATGTATGGGAATACACGGCGGGATGGTGGACAGCAAAAGCAAATTTGACAAATTCAACGCCAATACAACCTGTTGAAGATGGTTCTCAGTATAACCTTATCAATCATTGTAGATGGGATAAGCTTACCGATGTTTTACCTTCGCTAGTGTTAAAACCCAGCTTGAAGAGTTTTGTACTGAAAAACTTCACGGTAAATAACATTGTGGCCATGCCAGTTTTGTATAATTTGGCTTGAAAATAAAGAACACTAAATCAAGGGGATATCGAGGTTCATGCAGTCGTGAATTTTGAATGCAAAAATAAAATGAAATGGCTGCTTATTGCTTTATGGATCGCTTTGATTTTTAGAGAAATTACATGGCTTGTGATTGGTTTGGAATTTTGGCGACAGTTGGGTTTGAGAGTGGTCATTACTTTTGGACTACCTATTACAATAATAATATTAGGGGTGCTTAATTTTTCATATGGCATTCATGGGTTAAGATATTCAGAAAAAAGAAAAGCAGCTATTGCATCGATATTATCCGCCTTAATGCGTTCCTCACTCGCAATTATAGGGTTATGGGGAGTAGTACATACTTAATAGCCGTTCAGGACAGGTCTTGAGTAAAGAAGAACAAATTGAGCTTGAGTTATTTTAATTGTAGATATGATTATGAATAAAAGATTGGACGTTTTTTCTCGTTTGTTTATAGGTATTGTTTTCTTTGTCTCATTCGGGGGCGTAGTTGAAGCTGGCATCATTACTATAGATTCTGAAGGTAAAGAAATACGAATTAAGCCTGTAAAAATGCGTGTGAAGCATGAATCTATTCAGGTTGAACTGGATTTGGGTAAATTGACCGCTGTAAAAAATATTCTGGATGTTTCAGTGATCGAAGATGAGCAGAAAGATGTGAAAGTGCGGGAAATGCTCGACACGAAAATTCGTGAAGCTGAACAGTCATACGAGCAATATGTTGAACTAAAAGAAAAAGCAAATAGTGATATGACAGTATTACTGGAGGCAAAGGAGTGGTTGGAAAAAGCTAATGTGGTATGGACTGATAATTATAGTTTTCAACAGGCGCAAAGAGAAATTGATAGCATGATCTCGCTGGTTGAAAGTGGTTGTTATGATATTGATCATTCCAGAGTAACTTCTGAACAGGAAATCTTACAACTGATCGATGAATCTAAATCATGCAAGCTCGATGAAGACTGTGATGTAACTGGTTTCGGGTGTCCATTTGGTTGCGCTAGTGGTCTTAACAAAGAAAAAATTTCCATTATCGAATCCAGAATAATGAAACATCAGGAGAAATACTCGGTAGGAAAATGTGGAAGTATCTGTATGTATGATTGTCCTATAGCACCTGACAAAGCCAAATGCATAGCTAATAAATGTTCTACAAGGTTTTAATCTTGAACGAAAAGAAGCCTAAGTGGTTAGACTTTAAAACTACTCTGACCTACAAATTAAAATGGTATAAAAATTGAGTAAATCACTGAAAGCAGCGTTGTTGTCCGCTTTTGTATTTCCAGGAGTAGGGCATTTTTTTTTAAAGAAGCATGTTCAAGGCGCTCTACTGGCTGGTATTGCTACTATCTGTCTTTATTTATTGCTTGTAACTACAGTAGCGATAGCGCAAGAAATCAGTGACAAAATACTGAGTGGTGAGATTCCTATGGATGTTGCCAGAATAACAGAGGAAATTTTGAAACAGTTGGTAAGCAGCAGTATTCAACAAATCAATATTACTACTTCGCTATTCTTTATATGTTGGCTAATTAGTATTATCGATTCTTACAGGTTAGGTTATATAGAAGACAAAGGTGATCGTTCTGGTGGTAAAGAAATAGAGAGATAGGGATAGATTGTGATCCTGTAACCAGCCGTTTTTATTGCTCCTCGGTTTTGACTGGAAAATATGTTCCTGACATCGTCTAAAGCTCCTACTTTTGGTTTCACCCGAATATGTCTTATATTCGTCCTGTGTCGCTCTATCTTGGCCGTTGTTCCAGACACGGCTTAAACTTCCTGCGCTTCCTTGTAGTTGTCTGCATTCATACACCAACAGTAGGTGCTCTAGGCGAACCCGGCATACCTACATCCTATAGGCAATAAAAAAGCCCCGCATTAGCGAGGCTTTCTAAAAAAACTGTTTGGTTTTTCTATTGTGCAGTTACATTTATTGCACTAGGACCCTTAGGACCTTGTTCGGTATCAAAACTTACACTTTGACCTTCAGCTAGTGATTTGAAGCCATCAGCATTGATAGCACTATGATGTACGAATACATCAGAACTGCCATCAGAAGGAGAAATAAATCCAAAACCTTTACTATCGTTAAACCATTTTACTGTACCTGTAGCCATTTTCGGTTACCTCATTAAGTTATTAAAAAAACAATGTATTAGCATGCTAGTTGATGGGAATTATTACCGGAAGGACTGCTGCTTTACACTGCGAGGAACTACCGGGAACCGCTACAAAAAATTCACTAATGACTGCACCATATAGCAATCTACTC
>CAYTIZ010000160.1:0-5507 GCA_964437885.1 uncultured Enterobacteriaceae bacterium | reverse complement strand
TTGCATCAGCAGAATATTGAAATAGTGTTCTATATTTATTTTCACTTTCTATAAGTGCCTCTTCTGCTTGCTTGCGTTCGGTAATATTCTGCACCACAGCAATGTTGTGATAACGTAGTTCCTCCTCTGGATCCCATGTCGGAGAAACCGCTAGGTTCACCCATACGATGGAGCCATCCTTATGGAAATAGCGTTTTTCAATGGTAAATTCCCTGATTTTACCATTCAACAACAATTCCATATTATCAAGATCCTTCTGCAGGTCGTCTGGATGTGTAATATCCTGAAAGGTTTTGCCTTCGGACATTTCTTTGTGGGTGTAACCTACCATGTCGCAATAACACTGGTTAATGCGCACAAAACGTCCAGATTTTGATTCGATCAGAGCCACACCGACAGCAGCTTGCTCGAAGATACTGCGGAATTTTGATTCGCTTTCTCGTAATGCAAGTTCCGACTGCCTACGTTCGGTGATGTCACGGTTGATACCAACAACGCCAATTGTTTTACCCATGTCATTCCTAATAAACGATACAGTAGCTTCAACCGGATATATCGATCCGTCCTTACGATACATATCAATCTCGAATGTTTTCGATTTATCAGATTCTGTTGTTCCAGCTCGTTCCTCGGCAAAGCCTTTCTCAACTATTTGCCTTACAGTTTCTACCGAGTGCGGAGGCATACTCTGATCAAGTGTTTGTGCTAACTTCTCCTCGACACTAAAGCCACTTATTTTTTCAACCGAAGGACTGATGTATGTGAGTTTCATGTTCATGTCACGGGTCCATACAGCATCGGCTGCATGTTCGGTCAGAAGACGATATTTTTCTTCTGTTGACTGCAGGTATTTTTCTGTTTGCTTGCGTTTGCTAATATCAAAAATAGTAGCAACAAATGCTAACTTTCCTTGATATGGCAATAATTGCAGGTGAGCATCAATGGGGTAAAGCGTCCCGTCTTTACGTTGATGTTGTGATTCAAACTGGACTTCTCCTTTTTCACCTGTTCGGAGTGGCGATGTTAGTGCTATAAATGATTCAAGAGTTAATTCGGTTTTTAAATTCAATGGAGTTAATTTAAGAAGCTCCTTCATTGTATAGCCAAGATTTTCTCTAGCTTTTTGATTAACGAAGAGAAACTTTAAGAAATCGGCTTCAAAAATATAAATTTCAATTAACGAGCGTTCGAGTATGCGCCCTAAATTTGCTTCGTTATTTTCTGCTTGTTTGTCCTTGGCTTTGTCATAAAGAGACGCAACTATTTTATTGTCTGGATATTTCTTGACAGCATTAATTTTATTACCCATTCTAATCAGGTTCTTTAATATTGCAGATTTTTAAGTCGTTATTAGTAAAGTATAGTAAATTAATACTTATAAAGTACCACTGCTGTCCCGTTAACTGGAAGAGACACCATTTGGAATCCATATGAAGCAAAGCTTTGAGGGAAACACAAGATGTAGGGACATGAAATGGCAAGTCGAAAACTCTTGGTTTACTAATCTGTGCATTGCCCAATGACCTGTCGAATAAACAAGCGCTTAGATCGATGAGTATCAGTCTTTGCTTTAAGCATGATAGGTCATTTCAAAGTTAACGGGACAGCAGTGATAAAGTACCATGAATAAATTATCCTCGTATGGAACTACTAATAAGTAGTAAGAGCTATCAGCTAAGATTTTCCTGGTTTCCAATACCTCACATATAGAGCCATAAATAAAATTATTTATCTTCAGCATGGTTTGTTTGTGAATATCTACGACTTTTGGCTGATAGCCAGGATTAAAGATTAATCCATTTCCCTCTTTCATCCAGGCGCCAACCAGTAGGCGCTTGAGGCGATCGTTCTTAATTGTCAGCAACTCAATGAGAGTGCTAGCTTCCTTTTATAACAATAAACCTGATATGTTCTAAAGCATATCGGAGTTATGACCGATATAAAAACTAAGAGAACAGTTATTGACGAGTGTGTGTAATGACAGGAGGTTTTCATGTTTCAGTCAGTTAATGATGTTGGATCATATCCATGACACTCGGAAATAGCCTCTCCACAGCACCTCTGTCTCCATCCATGCGGCGTCGCCTAAAGCGCCTACTGTTGGTGCTTCTCTTCACAGGGAATGGCCATGCATCATCGTCGCGCCTTGCCCTGAATAAAAACGAACGCACTCTGAATACGTATTTCCAAGTATCATGGATATAATTACTAATCTTAATATCAATGAATACTTTAATGATGCTATTCATGACGCTATATCCCATCAGCGTGTTGGTCTAAATGATGAGACAGTTGTCTATATTGTTAATTTGCTCACGTATTACACGCTTTCCGAAAATATTTATGAAGTCGATTCAGACGGAGTCTCGGCAAAGCCACTTGCGTTAATCTACAAAGATGCAATAGAAGCGGACTCGGGTGAAGAACGAAATTCACATCTTAGAAAGCTTGGTGATGTTGCTCTTTTTACTTCCGGATTTTTTTCTGCAAGTTTTGAAAGAAGCGCGGTTGGCGTAGATTACTTCATCGCTATGGGTGGCAATGCCTATAGTTCACTGGCTGATAATTATCCACGTACTATTCCTGATAAAGGCTTGTGTGAAGTATTTACTGATCTAGCTGGCCATTTCATGAGTTATGTTGATGTCTTAACGGAAGTCAGTGAGAGTAATGATCTGAATGATAACCGTGATGTTTTGTATCTATATGAATCCTGGGTAAAGACCGGTAGTGAATACGCACGAAAACGATTACAGGAAAACGGGGTATTAACTTTCCCCTCTAATCATAAGAAGCATTGATTAGGAGTATTACGATTTCACTTAACTACTTTCAGCAGCAACTTCAGGCTATCTATGAGATCGATACAGTTTATTCTGTACATGACTTTTTAATCACTGATAAGCGATTGGCTGATATTTTATCTTGTCAGATTAACCCCCGTGACAATGACGAAAGATTGTTAATTGCTGAGCATGAAGATGGACTAGATCTGTCATTGTATATTGCCGCAGATGTGATGAAGCACCTTGAGAATGCACACCCAGAAGATTTAATACAACAGGGGAAGTACTCGGAGTTCTGTTTGATGCTGGAGGGGGTTAGTCATTTTCTTTATATCGTATGGAATGCACAGTATCAGAAGAAAGTCACTTTGCTTGAAATGGAGTTACAGGCCGAGATAGATAAATTTATACTGCTTCAGCCTTTAGCTGATAGTGATAGCAATTTACAAAACTGGTTATTTGAAAAAAATGGATTTGATGAAATGTTAACCGAGAGCGAACTGGAGCGTTATAAACAGGCTAATTTTTATGCCGCAAAATACTGTATGGGCTTGCAGCAGCATTACAAGCCACGTGACTTAAATGATGGTTTACTGAAAGAGCTGCGGCGTTTTTATCGTCTCGGGCAAGAAGATAAAATTAGATATATTAATCGACGATTACACTAAAAATTATCGTTTCATTGCATCGAAGAACGCTGCATTATTTTTAGTTGCTTTTAATCGTTCAAGCAGGAATTCCATACCGGCGAGTTCTTCCATGGGATGCAGTATTTTACGTAGTATCCATATCTTTTGTAGTTCGGATTCGCTAGTGAGCAGTTCTTCCCGGCGTGTACCAGAGCGGTTGATATTAATTGCAGGATAAACGCGTTTCTCTGCAATATTACGATCCAGATGTAATTCCATGTTACCCGTGCCTTTAAACTCTTCGTAAATGACATCATCCATTCTTGATCCGGTTTCGACCAAAGCAGTCGCGATTATGGTCAAGCTACCGCCTTCTTCAATATTTCGGGCGGCACCAAAGAAGCGTTTGGGTCTTTGTAATGCATTGGCATCAACACCACCGGTGAGTACCTTGCCAGAAGATGGAATAACCGTGTTATAAGCACGAGCCAAACGTGTAATCGAGTCGAGCAAAATAACAACATCTTTCTTATGTTCAGTTAATCGTTTAGCACGCTCTATTACCATTTCTGCCACTTGTACGTGCCGGCTGGCAGGTTCATCAAAGGTACTGGATATTACTTCACCTCGTACCGAGCGCTCCATTTCCGTTACTTCTTCAGGACGTTCATCAATTAGCAGTACGATAAGGTGAACTTCCGGGTGATTGTGTGCAATAGACTGCGCAACACTTTGCAGGATCATCGTTTTGCCTGCTTTTGGTGGCGATACAATCAAACCACGTTGGCCTTTACCAATGGGCGAAGCTAGATCAATCACTCTTGGGGTCAAATCTTCAGTACTGCCATTTCCCAATTCAAGTGTCAGGCGTTCATTGGCAAATAGTGGTGTTAGATTCTCAAATAAAATTTTGCCCTTGGCTTTCTCAAGTGGTTCAAAATTTATTTCGTTAATTTTTAATAGAGCAAAATAGCGTTCGCCATCTTTTGGCGGCCTGATTTTGCCGGAGATATTATCGCCCGTTCTCAGATTAAAGCGTCTTATCTGACTGGGTGAAACATAAATATCATCGGGGCCAGCAAGGTAAGAACTATCGGCAGAACGTAAGAAACCAAAGCCGTCCTGAAGAATTTCCAAGACTCCATCTCCATGAATGTCTACCCCTTTCTTAGCCTGAGCCTTTAATATTTCAAATATGACATCTTGTTTTCGAGAGCGAGCCAGATTGTTGAGACCAAGTTCGGATGAGATTGTGACGAGTTCTGTGGCTGGTTTTTGTTTGAGTTCTGTTAGGTTCATAGGCTTAGAATATTAAATGAGAATGGATTTTTTGTCGGCAAACGGAATCGCCTGCAAAATTAAAACGGATTTTTAGTTTTTTGTTTTTAAAGGGATTGAGTTTTTAGGTTGAAACAAATTACTTGATTTCCTAATAAAAGTAGCATGCGTTTAGGCATACGTCCAGTTTTATTTATTAATCGCTTTTTAGATATTGGTATCGATAAAGGCTTCTAACTGAGATTTAGAAGCAGCTCCCACTTTTGTAGCAACAACGTCACCATCTTTAAACAGGATAAGCGTTGGTATACCTCTGACACCATAAGTCTGCGGGGTATTTTGATTTTCATCGATATTAATTTTAGCAACTGTCAATTTATCTTTATATTGTTCTGCCAGCTCATCAAGAATGGGTGCAATCATTTTACAGGGTCCACACCATTCAGCCCAAAAATCCAGAATTACAGCCTGGTTTGATTTTAAAACTTCATCTTCAAAGCTCGAATCTGTAACATGCAATATACTGTCGCTCATTTATTTCGTAATCCTTATTAGTGTGTGGGGATGCAATTTCAACGAAATTAAGGATTAATTGCAAGCTTGAATTTATACACTATAAGTTTTCAGGCTAATAATAAGGCTAATAAATGACATCAAAAACTACAAACACGCCTGAATTCAAGCAATTTGCTCTGGATAAGCGCTTACTTACTGCCCTTGACGAGATCGGTTTTAAAAACTGCACGCCGATTCAGGCAGAGTGTTTACCCTTAATCCTCGACGGTCATGATATTGCGGGTCAGGCACAAACAGG
>CAYTIZ010000159.1:0-5534 GCA_964437885.1 uncultured Enterobacteriaceae bacterium | reverse complement strand
CAGACTTCGGCCTTTTTTGATAATTGGGTTACCATCAGCACCGATATACTCTTTGTCCGCTTCCATGCTGCGTTCAATGGTTTCATCTTCTTTTTTAATGGTGCGTACCAACGACCCTTTCATGAGACCCAACCAGTTGCTATACACCTTCAATTTATCTTCGGTATTGACAGAAGCAACAGAGTCTTCACAGTCCATAATTGTAGTTATGGCAGATTCAAGATGTATATCATAAATTTTTGCATGGTCACGACGTCCAATAAATAGCCCATCACCAAATTTTATTTCAACATGTAAATCATGATGACACAGTAGTATTGAGTCCGGGTTATCAGGTTTGCCGGTATAACCTGCATACTGATGTGGTTTGAGCAATGTTGTTTCAGACCCATCGCCAAAATGTACAAACATTTGATTGTTCTTTATAAAATACTGGGTCACATGTTTGTGTGTGTCTCTCTCAAGAGCAAAATGTCTGTCGAGTAAATTGCGACCACGTGCAATAACACGTTCACCACGGATAGGATTATATTTTTTTATTTTTCTACAGCCATTCGCTTGTGAAATTGTGTCAGTTGAATAAGAAGCATCATAGAGACTACCCCAACGTGCATTAACGGCATTTAAAACATAACGCGCGTTATCTAATGGCACGACAAGTTGTGGGCCAGGCACAAGCGCGATTTCATCATCAATATTTTCAACATTGATGTTGAAATCTTCAACATCATCGACAAGATAACCGATCTCTTTAAGGAATTTTTTATAGGCGGCAGGTTTATGTTTTTTTGCTCGATGCTCAATGTGCCATGCATCGATTTTTTTTTGTAAGCTATCGCGTTTTTTTAATAATTCTGCATTTCTCGGCATGTGCTCGTGCAGGATATTTTCCAGTGAAGCCCAGAATTTTTTGTTTGTGACCTCTGTTTTTGGTGCAATCTCATTTTTTACAAGATCATAGAGGCTCTTTTTGATTTGCAGTTTTCCTGCGCTGACGTAGTTTTCAGTTTCAATGCCCATGGTTTCACTGACTCCTTAAAATTAGTTAATGTTTGTAAATGTTGCAGCGCAGCAGAGTATGTTAAATCAAGGTTCAAAGCAATATCAATTGTTAAAAAATAATTTTTGCCTTTTAGATAAATTGAGATACTATTTTCCATGCCTGACGGAGCAAACCGTCGCCTAATTAGAGATTAGAAAATGAACACACAAACCAAAATGCTTTGTGAAAAGCCTGATGTGCGGCCGGACGATCCTCGTTTCTCATCCGGGCCGTGTAAGAAGCATCCAGGATGGAATCTTTCCAACTTTTCTGTGGTAAATCTGGGTCGCAGTCATCGAGCCCCCATTCCAAAATCCCGTTTACAAGAAGCGATTACTCGTTCGGCAGAATTATTAGCGTTGCCTGATGATTGGCAACTCGCCATTGTGCCCGCATCCGATACAGGCGCCTTTGAACTCGCCTTATGGTCGATGTTGGGACAACGCGGTGTCGATGCATTTGTTTGGGAAAGTTTTTCCAGCGATTGGGCCAATGATATTCAGGTTCAATTACAGATTGATGATCTGAATATATACCAAGCGGATTATGGTGATTTGCCTGATTTGAATTTGGCTAAACCGGAACGTGATGTTGTATTTGTCTTCAATGGCACCACCAGCGGTGTATGTGTCCCTAATCTGGATTGGATTTCAATAGAACGGGATGGTCTTGTCTTTTGTGATGCCACCTCTGCGGCATTTGCTATGGAACTGGATTATGAAAAGCTGGATGTCGTTACCTGGTCGTGGCAAAAGGTATTAGGCAGTGAAGGTGGTTTTGGTATGTTGGCCTTAAGTCCAGATGCTATTCATCGACTGGAAACTTATCAGTCGTCACGTCCGTTACCAAAAATATTTCGTACAACAAATAAGGGTAAAATTAATAAAGGAATTTTTAAAGGTGCAACGATCAATACGCCAAGTATGCTTGCGCTTGAAGATTTACATTCCGCATTATCATGGGCTGAATCGATTGGTGGTTTAGCTGCCTTAATCCAACGGTGTGATGATAATTTTGCTGTGGTGGATGACTGGGTAGGCAAGACAAACTGGATCGACTGGTTGCCCTCTGATGCAGATACATTATCTACAACTTCGATGTGTTTAAAAATTGTTTCTGACGAATTCATGAAGTTGAACAATGGTGAACAAGGAGAGGCTGTTGAACTAATGTGTCAATGGTTAGAAGAAGAAGAGGTTGCCTATGATATAGCCTCTTACCGTAGTGCGCCCACCGGCTTGCGTCTTTGGGGTGGCGCAACAATTGAATCATCTGATCTAGAAAAATTATTACCCTGGTTAGATTGGGCTTATAAACGCTGGTTGATTGCCAACAATATGGAGAAAGCATAATGAATAAAGTACGCGTATTAATTTCTGATCCCATGTCCAGTCAAGCGGTCAATGTATTCGAAGAGCGTGGCATAGAAGTGGTACAAACGGGAAAAATGCCGGAGGAAGAATTACTGGAGATGATTCCGGGTTTTCACGGTCTTGCAATTCGATCTTCTACACAAGTCACTGAAAAAGTATTGCAGGCGGCCAAAGAATTGAAGGTTGTTGGCCGTGCTGGTATTGGCGTGGACAATATCGATGTGCCAGCCTGTACTACAAAAGGAATTGTCATTATGAACACGCCTATGGGAAATGCGATTACGACGGCAGAACATGCTTTGGCAATGATGTTTTCTCTAGCGCGACATATTCCACAAGCGAATCAAACGACACATGAGGGAGCCTGGGCAAAGTCACGCTATATGGGTGTCGAATTAACAGGAAAGATGTTGGGTATTATTGGTTCTGGAAATATAGGTTCCATAGTCGCGGCAAAGGCCATTGGTTTTGGAATGAAAGTGCAAGCGTATGATCCTTACCTGACCGAAGAACGTGCAAACGCATTGGGAATTAAAAAAGTGGAACTGGAAGAATTGCTTATTAGTTCTGATGTGATTTCCTTGCATGTTCCGAAGACAGCGGAAACTGAAAACATCATTAATGCATCTGCAATAAACAAAATGAAAAAAGGTTCGTTGCTAATAAATTGTGCGCGTGGTGGTCTGGTGGATGAATTAGCATTACGTGTTGCACTTGAAAGTGGTCATCTACGAGGTGCTGCACTGGATGTGTTTCAGGATGAACCGGCTAAAGATAATCCACTATTTGGATTGGAGAATTTGATTTGCACACCACATCTGGGAGCTTCAACGACAGAAGCACAGGAAAAGGTTGCGATTCAAATCGCAGAGCAGATATCGGATTATCTATTGGAAGGTTCGATAAAGAATGCACTTAATGCTCCCAATCTTTCGGCGGAAGAAGCACGGCAATTAAAACCTTATTTACAATTAACTCACTATCTTGGCACTTTTGCCGGACAGTTAACCAATACGGCAATAAAAAGTATTACGGTAATTTATGCGGGCGATGCAGCTAAGTTAGATGTAGAGCCATTAACCACACAAGTAGTTCAATCAGTATTGTCGACGCACTTCAGCGATATCAATGTGGTAAACGCGCGTCAGGTTGCGCGTGATCGAGGCATACATATTACAGAAGCAAAGGAAGATATGGAGGATGTGTATCATAATCGTGTCACCATCAACATTACCACTGAAGGTAAATCACGTAATGTATCGGGTACGCAAATACAAAGTCGTCCCAGATTGATTGAAATCAAAGGTATAAAACTGGAATCGGAATTTGGTGTACATATGCTGTATATCACCAATCAGGATCAACCCGGCATGATTGGTGCGATTGGTAACTTCGCCGCTGACAAAGGAATTAATATTGCCAATATGCATCTTGGGCGCAGGGAAAGTAGGGGTGATGCGATTTCATTGCTAGAGATAGACTCACCTGTTTCACAAGATGATATAGAGGCATTAAGATCAATCGAACATATCCGTGATGCACAATATCTCTATTTTGATCCGATCATATTATGAATGAGAAAACTAAACTTTCTGATCCATACTGGTTGTTAGAGAAAGCAGAGGATCAGGAAATAGAATTTGCAATTGTTTTACTTGCCACTGTATTGCAAAAAGAATTACCCCAACGGTTTGAACAATTGGTTTCTGATAGTGGCGTTGTTATAAATTCAATATTAACTTCATCGAATAATAAGGTTACTGAGTTTTCCATAAAGGTTTCAACGCAACAAGCCTGGGAACTATTCCATAATCTGTTAACAATGGCAGCGGCTGAAGATTTTGATGTTGTTGTGATGCCAGTTTCTTCGCGAAAGAAAAAGCTATTGGTTTGCGATATGGACAGCACTATTGTTGCAAGTGAAACACTGGATGATGTTGCTGAACAGGCAGGTATAGGTGAGCAGGTTAGCGAGATAACTTCCAGAGCAATGCGTGGCGAAATTGATTTTCGCCAGGCTTTAAATGAACGACTAACTTTATTAAGTGGTTTATCAGAAAACAGTTTTAAAGAGCTAGCAGAGAATGTTCAATATAATCCGGGTGCAGAGATGTTATTGAAAGTTTGTAAGCAAAACGATATACGAACCGTATTAGTCAGTGGCGGCTTTGAACCAATTGTGAAAGTTGTTGCGGAAAAATTGGGCTTTGATCATTATGTTTGTAACCGTTTGCAAATATCGGATGGTAAATTAACTGGTGAGTTTATAGAACCTATTGTCGATGCTTCTACAAAACTGGCTGTGTTAATGGAAGAATGCGAGCAACTTAATATCAAACCCGCACAGGCATGTTGTATCGGTGATGGTGCCAATGATCTACCCATGTTACAAGCGGCAGGTTTAGGCGTTGGTTTTCAAGGCAAACCGCTATTACGCCTATCCTTACCCTATCAACTGAATTCAAGTGGTCTTGATTCTATTTTAACTATGATGGGAATTGTTTAATAACAATTCCCATAGTGTGAAATTAAATTGCTGCAGCACCTGCCAAAGCACATTCATTATCTTCATCAGCGCCGCCGCCTGAACCCAATGCACCAATAACGTGATCCTCTTTCGTAACAGGTAAACCACCCGGACTGGGTAGATCTTATGCAGGTACCACACTGGGAAGTGAATACCAGAGCAGGGGATTTGCATTCTTATGTTCGGTAATTTCCTTAGTAGAATGTTTAAATGAAGCAGCAGCCATAGCTTTGGCGCGTGAGGTGTCAAAGGTAAAAAAACCAGCATTATCACTGCGGGAAAAATATACAAGGCGTCCCGATTCATCCACAATCGATACGCTCATGGGACGACCCATTTCATTTGCTTTTGCTAAAGCGACCTTGCCAATACGTTCAGCTAGTTCCAGAGTCATTTCTATCATGTGTTTCCCTCATAATTATTGTTGTTTTTATGAATTATATCAGTCAGCCCATAGGGATACATCGTTTGCGCGCTCCTCGGCAATTGCTCCTGCATTGCTCTAATCAGCTACATTCATGTAGCGATGCACAAACGATATTGCTTGCATGGACGCAAGTACTTAGGATTCGTCAGGAACAAGAATCCTGAC
>CAYTIZ010000158.1:0-5573 GCA_964437885.1 uncultured Enterobacteriaceae bacterium | reverse complement strand
GCACTTAGTGCTTAAAGCAATACATAAGCATAAATTTAAGACTACCACCGACAGTGACCATGACAAGCCAGTTGCACCAAACCTGCTTCAACAGAACTTTGACATGACACGATTAGACGAAGCGTGGGTTGGTGATATTACCTACATCCGAGTTGGACAGAAGTGGCTTTATCTCGCAATGGTGATTGACTTGTATTCGCGTAAGGTTATTGGTTGGTCGATGGATAAACGCATGAAGGCTGAGTTGGTTTGCGATGCGCTAAAAATGGCACTGCATAATCGAAACTACCCAAAAGGTGTGATTATGCATACTGACCGAGGCAGTCAGTATTGCTCAAAGCGTTATCAGCGACTCATCAAGGATCAGGCGCTCTTGTGCAGCATGAGCGGGAAAGGGAACTGTTATGACAATGCAGTATGCGAAATCTTTTTCCACACACTGAAAGTAGAGTTGGTCTATCAGCGCCACTATGAAACACGAGAGCAAGCGAAGCGTTCAATCTTCTAGTATATCGAGGCTTACTACAATCGAGTCAGACGACATTCTAGTATTGATTACAAAAGTCCGATAAACTTTGAAATTCAGGTGAGAAAATCAGCTTGAAAAACTCTCCGTTTTTCTATGAGCAGATCATAATATTGATAACACGTAGCGCATAGAGTTTTGAACTGACTATTTTTTTGTTATTACATTTAAAACCGAGTACTAAAGGTCTTGAAAAAAAACAAACAACAATAGATTGATCTCACCGCATAGTCAAAAGTTCTAAAATTTTAAGTCCTATAATAGTCCGCATAATTACATTACCAATGAATAAACAAATTCCTGAAACCCGCCAAGGATAGGCCCAAGTATCTTAAATAAAATTCCACTGATCAATAATATAACAAGTATGATCATTCCGTAAGGCTCTATCTTCGAGTATCGATAAGCAAGTTGTGTTGGCAATAACGAGAAAACCACACGACTACCATCCAACGGCGGTAAAGGAAACAGATTTAGTATCATTAGTAAACTATTGATTGCAATTCCGGCACTGGCCATGAATAACATAACATGGGCTAACATGTTGTTCTGATCTGCCAGAGTAATAATCAGTTTCATTAGCATTAACCAAAAAACAATCATGATTAAATTTGCAGCAGGACCTGCCAAGGCCACCAGCGCGATATCTCGCTTTGTGTTTCTGAGTCGATTCCAGTTTACCGGAACGGGTTTTGCCCAGCCAAAGATAAAGCCACTCAGAAAAAAAGTGGCCAATGGAACGACTATGGTCCCCACAGGATCAATATGCTTTAGAGGATTAAGTGATAAACGCCCCATATCTTCAGCAGTCGTATCACCTAATTGTTTTGCTGCCCAACCATGTCCTACTTCATGTAAGGTAACGGCAAATAAAACGGGTATAGCCCAGATAACAACTTGATAGAGAACAGGTAATTCAGACATGAGAATATGACAATAATAAACTAGAAATGTGTTTATTCTTGTGAGCCAAGCAACCAGTCTTCGCTGCTGAGTGGTTATTCATCTTCTGAATTTCCAAGATGAGAAAATTCAAATGCATTTGTATCTAATAAATGCGACGGTACAATATTTTGTATACTGCTGAAAATACTTTCTGTCCGTCCATGATTTTGTTTATTCCATTCTGTTAACATTTGCTTAATCTTTTGACGCTGCATATTGTCTTGTGAACCACATAAGCTACAGGGAATAATGGGGAATGCTTTTTCTTTAGCATACATTTTTATATCTGCCTCTGCACAATAAGCTAGCGGTCGAATGACAATATTCTCACCATCATCACTCAGCAGTTTTGCCGGCATCGATTTTAATTTACCACCATAAAACATATTCAAAAATAAAGTTTCAATAATGTCATCACGATGGTGACCCAGAGCTATTTTTGTATAGCCCTGTTCCTTGGCAAAGCGATAGATAATCCCTCGTCTTAATCTGGAGCATAAACCACAATAGGTTTTATCTTCAGGAATAACACGTTTAACCACACTGTAAGTATCTTCTTCAAGGATATGATATTCAATGCCGAGTGCATCCAGATAATCCGGCAAAATATGTTCAGGAAAGCCAGGCTGTTTCTGATCCAGATTGACTGCTATTAATTCAAATTCAACCGGGGCGCTACGCTGAAGACTCTGTAAGACATCTAACATAGTATAAGAATCTGCACCACCAGACAGACAGACCATAACGCGGTCACCGGCTTCAATCATATTGAAATCTGCAATCGCGCGCCCTACATTTCGCCGCAAACGTTTTTGCAGCTTATCGTGATTATATTTTTTCTTACGTTGAGCGACTGCCACTATCTAGATCTGATTGACTGAAGTAGAACAAGGGTAATTTTTATTCAATGCTTCAACTACTAACATCTGTGCTTCATTATTTTCTCGTGAAGATTGCTTGCGTAAATAAGCCATTACATTTTCCGTTACTGCTTCCAAACGGACAACTTGTGGGTCGATACAAAAAATAGGGGCACTTTGATCCGCTTGTTGTAAACCCACAATCGTTTGGACTAAGCCAAATACATAGCGCATGCAAAATTGATTTGGTGCTCCCGGTGCGTAATTCTCATCACAGCTTTCCAGAAGTTCACCTGCAGTCAATAACTCAGGTTCTGCTTCTTCTGCCAATACAATATTAGTATTCAATAATCCCGTGCATAACAGGATGAATATAAGTTTCTTCAATAGATCCATTTCTCTTCCTCAATATAAGTGCCGTCTGGCAAGTCTAGTTTATCATTATCCGTAGAAAATAATGCCGTCAAATTTAAAGTATTGGCTAGCTTATAGATGCCAACACTTCAATCACTTGAAATACGATTTGATACTCTGGTTTCGATGTGCGAAATAATAGGATCGTTCATTATTATTTTAAAAACGATCAATTTAAAGCTGAAAACCCTCTCTAATCTGCTTAAAAGCATCTAACTTAATAACTTCCAGAATCAACTCCTGGCAAATGAAATCAGGACAATGACAAATAATATAACCATGCCTATTGGCATTAATGCCCCTTTCCAATCTGGATTTTCTACTTGACGACTCTCTTCCATGGCTTTTTTTGCACCAGGCCAAAAGAAAAATAAAACTGCAAATATTGCAACGCCAACCAGAGCTTGTTCCCATACTGCCATTAGTCTGTCATTTTCCTTATTTACAAATATCTAGTATATACCCATGATACTTATTTTGGTCACAAGCTATCCAATTTTATTTAACTTCTTTTAGTACCCTTCATCCTTTAAACTTATTAAAAATAACAATTCAAATTATTATTTATGGATCACAATGCTCTAAATGATGGACTGACACTGCTAGCATTATCCGTACTCGTTGTCTGGACTTTAAAACGAATTAAATTACCACCGATTCTAGGCTATTTGTTCGTTGGGACTTTAGTTGGGCCTTATGCGCTAAGTTGGTTACCGGAAGGAGCGACTATCAAGACTCTAGCCGAAATTGGTGTGATATTTCTGCTTTTTATGATTGGTCTTGAGTTCTCATTGTCGCGATTGATTTCAATGAAAACAACTGTTTTTGGTCTTGGCAGTATTCAGGTCATTATCTCAACATTATCAGGCGGAGCTATTGCATGGTTAACGGGTATAGCCTGGCAAGGAGCATTCGTAGTTGGCGGCGCATTGGCACTCTCTTCCACTGCCATCGTTGCCAAACAACTCTCTGATCAATTAGAGATTCAATCTCATCATGGTCAGCTCGCTATTTCAATTTTACTTTTTCAGGATCTTGCTGTCGTTCCTTTACTAGTCATTATCCCAATACTAAGCGTAGGCGATGGACAATCATTAACCATGCCTGTTCTTATTGCTCTGTCTAAAGGGTTACTCGCATTTTTTGTTATTTTTCAATTAGGGCGTTGGCTATTAAGACCTTTTTATCATCTGGTCGCAGGAACTCGCTCTGCTGAAATTTTTACACTCGCGACTTTATTTGTTTCTTTAGCTGCTGCCTGGTTAACTAATCAACTGGGACTTTCACTAGCATTAGGTGCTTTTCTTGCGGGGCTTATGCTGAGCGAAACAGAATATAAACATCAGATTCAAGCCGATATAAGACCCTTTAAAGATGTATTAATGGGTTTATTTTTCATTAGTGTTGGTGCACAACTAGATGCTTCGATCATTATAAAAGAATGGTTCTGGATAGGGCTATTAACAGCAGGATTAATCATTGGTAAAGGCACTGTCATTGCCATATTAACTCGTCTTGCTGGCTATAAATTACCGACCGCATTCAGAACGGGAATGATACTTGGACAAGCGGGTGAATTTAGCTTTGCTGTACTTATCGTTGCTATCAGTAATAATTTACTGACGCTACAAGAAACACAACCCATCATTGCTGCCACTATACTTAGCATGTTAATCACACCAATTTTGATTCGTTATAATAGCCGGATAACTGAAAGTTTATTTCGTGGTGCTAATACAAGTGAAATAAATACCTCGCCTAAAGAACTTGTTTTAGCCTGCGAGACTCTATCAAAACATGCAATCATTTGTGGCTTCGGACGTATTGGTCAAAACCTCGCCAATATTCTTCGAGAAATGAAAATTCCATACGTTGCATTAGATCTGGATCACAGTTTAATTCGAGAGGCGTGGGAAGCGGGGGAAAATGTTTTCTATGGAGATAGTACGCATGTTGAAATATTAAAAAAAGCAGAGCTTGCACGTGCCAGCGCATTAATCATTACCTTTGATGACGCACATATTGCAAAATATATTATCCAAAGTACACGTACACTAAACAAAGACATTCCAATCATAGTTCGTAGCAAAGACGAACAATATATGGATATATTACATGATGTCGGTGCCAGCAATGTCGTACCTGAAAGTTTTGAAGCAAGTATGATGCTTGCTATTCATGTGCTTCAACATTTAGGTATTTCTACAGATAAATCTATGTCATTTGTTAAACAAGCAAGGGAAGATAATTATCGACGCTTGCGTGGTTATTTTCGCGGGGAAGAATCTCTGGGCATGGATGAACCTGAAGCACTACGATTACACACAGTAATATTATCTCCTGATAGTTATGCTGTAGGCAAATCAATAAACAATATTGATCTTACTCAAACTAACACATCACTTTTAGCTGTAAAACGGGATCGAGATAGAATTAATACATTTGATGAAACATTTCAATTTAATAGTGGTGATGCTGTTGTCATTGAGGGAATGCAAAACGCAATCTTAAATGCGGAAAAACGATTATTAACGGGATAATTTACACCCCTGTAAATCGCTGCTCGGTAATTGCTCCTCGGCAATTGCTCCTGCATTGCTCTACTACGTCACATCCCTGTGATTATGCTTCGCACTACCTCCTAAATCCATTTAGTCGTGCATTACTCTATACCATTATCCATGTAGGCATCCTGCGGATGACCTCCATGGACGTAGGAAATGCAAAAGAATTGTAGGAACAATTTTTGCCCATGCGCCCGCAGCATTGCCTGCACGGATAATGGTATGAACCCACTCCACTTTCTAATCGGCCTCACAATGGGCCAA
>CAYTIZ010000157.1:5058-5620 GCA_964437885.1 uncultured Enterobacteriaceae bacterium | reverse complement strand
CGTAATAGCAGGGCTATTGCGAAGTTTTACAAAGCTTCCGCATCCTTGCTCGCGCCCCTCGCCTACATCCGTGTAGACGACGCAAAAACAGGATATTTTAATCGCAAGATGTCGATTCATGACTTAATCAGAGGTTCCCTAAGCCGTCGCCGCCATTTCAATAGCTTCATCCATGTCTACGGACACAAGACGGGATACTCCAGCCTCGTGCATGGTCACTCCCAAAAGCTGATTTGCAATTTCCATGGTAATTTTATTATGCGTAATGAAAATAAACTGGACTTCATCAGACATAGATTTAACTAATTCACTAAAGCGCCCAACATTAGTATCGTCAAGAGGCGCATCAACTTCGTCCAAAATACAGAAAGGCGCCGGATTTAGTTTAAATATTGAAAAAACAAGCGCGACGGCGGTTAACGCTTTTTCACCGCCGGACAACAAATGAATATTACTATTTTTCTTGCCTGGTGGACGCGCCATGATAGCAACACCTGTCTGCAATAAGTCATCGCCTGTCAATTCAAGGTACGCATGGCCACCACCGAATAACTTTGGAAAC
>CAYTIZ010000157.1:0-5048 GCA_964437885.1 uncultured Enterobacteriaceae bacterium | reverse complement strand
GTGTATTAATTTCATCAAATGTTTCTTTAAAACGAGTTCGTGTTTCTTTATCAATCTTGCTAATTGCATTTTCAAGCGTTGCTAATGCATCCGTCAAATCTTTATGTTGACTATCAAGATAAGTTTTACGTTCTGCATTTTGTGTATATTCATCGATTGCAGCGAGATTAATCGGGCCAAGTCGTTGTATTTTTCTATCCAGGGACTCCAATTGAGTTGCCCAATCTTCCTGATTAGCGCCCTCTTCTATAGCATCAAGTAATTGTTTGGCATCCTGCTGCTCAGCAGACAATTGTTCTTCTACAGTTTCAAGTCTGACCTGACAACTATTCACACCTAATCGTGCTTTTTCCAGCTCAGCGCGTAATGTTTCCAGTTCCTGCTCATACTTATGTCGGTTTTGCTCAAGCTCTCTCATGCTAGCTTCAATTGCCTGTACATTTGTACGAGCATTGCCTAAATTCTTTTCTGCAAGGACTTTATCTTTTAAACAAGCTTCAATTTTTTCCTGAATTTCTTTAATCGGCGACTGGTTTTCAGACAAGTTCTTTTCCAGTTCAGATAATCGGCCATCAAAATGAGAGATTTGAATATCATTACGCTTAATCGCCTGTTCATACGACGCACGTCGTGAACTAAAAGATTCAAGCTGCAAGGCAATACCGTGGCTTTCATTATGTGTTTCCTGCCATGATGTTCTTGCTGTATTCAGTGACTCACGGTGCTTTTCCTTGACTTTAGATAGCTCGTCTCGTTGCTGTTGAAAACGCTCATTATCTTTATCAAGTGATGTGATGCGCTGTTTAATAGAATCAATTTCTGATTTGTCCGACTCATTCTGTAGCTGATTTGCGTTTAATTCTTCAACATATTCCTGATGTCGCAGTGACAACTGTTCTGATTCAGTCTGGGTTGAAGCTAGTTTCGTTCTAATATCAGAAATATCCTGTTGCTGTTCGCTTGTTAACGATTGCTGTTCATTTAATGTTGTTTCAACCTGCTCAAGACCTTCTTCTGTAATTTTTAATTCAGATTTAATTGATTGAATCTCGTCTTCTCTTTTGCCGAAATCAAGTTTAAGCGAACCAATCTCTTCTTCACGATTTAAAATACTATCATTTGCGTCACTGGCATTGTTTACAATGACCCAGTCATGGCTAAGCCAGATTCCTTTTTCAGTAACTACACTTTGACCTACAGATAGATTTGGCAACATGCTCTTTGCTTGTTCAAGAGATTCCGCCAGATAAATATTTTCCAGAATAGAAGGAACTCGCAACTCCGTAGTAATCTGTTCTATTAATCTCGGGAATTGCTTTGCTTCCAGCGCAGGACTTGAACTATTTGTATTCATCAAACCAAATTTACCAGGAGCACTTTCTAATTTACCTAGATAACTATTAATGTCCTCAATACAAATATCATGCAAATGAATACTGATGACAGTTTCCAGGGCATGCGTCCATTGTGGATTAACTTTTATTGATTGAGAAAGGCGTTGTTGTTGGTCTAAATTGTTTTCTTTCAACCAGTCACTTAGTTCCTGGTTATCTTCGAGCACAGATTGCTGCAAAGTTTCTAAAGAGGCTAAACGACCTTTTAAACCTTGATATTCCTGGCGAACTGAGTCAAGTTTCGACGACAGCGTTCTTACTTTCTCTCGATAATCTTTAACAATATTTTGCTTCTCAGCATATTCATTTGCCAAAACAGATTGCTTCTCTTCTTCGTTCTTCAATGAGGAAGATAAAGTCTCGATTGTATTATTAAGATCAGATTGTTCAAATTTTGAAATTTCTTTTTCTAATTGAATGCGGCGCTCAGCAAGTTCACCCAAACCAAATTCCAGATGTTCTAATCGCGTTTTATCAACTTGTCCCTGACGTGTAAACTCAGAATAGGACTCGTTAAACGTGTCCCACTCAGATTGCCAACCTTGCATTGCCTCTTCCGCATGATTGAGTATCTCATAGGCTTTATTACTTTCGTCTCTTGAGCCACTAAGTTTCGGTTCCAGATTAGTTAATTCAGATTGAAGTTTTTCGTATTCTGTTTTGTCCTGCTCATGCTGTTTAATTGTATCCGCATGTGTTTGACGTACTTTTTCCAGTTCTGATTCTATGGTCGTGATTTTTTCGCGCGTATGCTGAAGTTTTTGTTCATATGAAGATATGTCACTGCCTACTTTATAATATTCAGACTGCATATTATTAAAGTGCTGATTAGCTTCACTCAATCCTTCTCGCTGTTTTTCAATTTCCGCCTCTGTCTCGCGTACTTTGGCGATCGATGCTTCAACTACATTTTCACGTTTACCCGCACTTTCTTTTAATTCGCTCATCTCCTTCTTTAAATCACGCCAATTTAAGGCAAGTAATTCAGAACTGAGTTGACGTTGTTCCTGTTTCAATTTTTTATAACGCTCTGCCGCTTTTGCCTGACGTTGCAAGTGATTTAACTGTTTTTCCAATTCTTCACGAATATCTGTGAGTCGCTCAATATTTTCCTTTGTATGCTTTATACGGTTCCCCGTTTCTCGACGACGTTCACGATATTTTGAAATGCCAGCGGCTTCTTCGATATAAACTCTTAATTCTTCAGGTTTGGCTTCTATCAATCTTGAAATCATGCCTTGTTCAATAATGGCATAACTACGAGGACCAAGACCGGTGCCAAGAAATATAGCTGTAATGTCCCGACGACGACATCGAGTCCCATTTAAATAGTAGATTGAAACTGCATCACGATTAATCTGACGCTTTATTGAAATTTCATCATAACTGGCGTACTCGCCACCCAATTTATTTTCGATATTATCAAAAACCAGCTCAACTGAGGCCTGTCCAACCGGTTGACGAGCGCTTGAACCACTAAAAATAACATCAGTTAATGAGTCGCCTCGAAGGTGTTTCGCCGAGCTTTCACCCATAACCCAAGTAACAGCATCGATGATATTAGATTTGCCACAACCGTTAGGTCCAACAACACCAACAAGATTGCCGGGAATGATAAGGTTGGTTGGATCTACAAACGATTTAAAGCCGGAAAGTTTTATATTGCATAAACGCATGGGGCGTTACAATACTAAAGATTAAGCCCCCTGTCCAAACGTAAATTTAATCTATAATTAACATTAATTATATTATATAATTTATTGATTATAATCATAAATATAAATATATAAAAAATAGATGATATGTCTTGCTTGAACATTATCAATGTTCTATCTTATCGCCATATTATGTTGTAATAACAGAGAAAAAATGAATGCCAAAGCAAGCTATTGATGTACTTGAAACTTTCCCAAATCCAACGCCCGAACGTGACTTTACTATTCGCATTGAGGTGCCGGAATTTACTTGTTTATGCCCTAAAACAGGTCAACCTGACTTCGCCATACTTGAAATTGAGTATGTTCCTGAGCAATTGTGCGTAGAACTTAAGGCATTAAAACTTTATATTTGCTCATACCGTGACCAAGGTGCATTTCATGAAGCGGTAACCAATAAAATTTTAGATGATTTAGTCGCAGCAACATCACCACGATTCATGCGACTCACGGCAACTTTCAATGTCCGTGGTGGCATTTATACCAGCGTGGTTGCAGAGCACAGCATGGATGGCTGGGCGGCTCGCCCCGTCGTTTCATTGCCTTAGACACGCTATTAATGAATCAATTTAGTCAGGGTTTTAAATGTTTGTTGTCAGGATTTAAATTAATCCTTAAACCCGGTGTTCGTCTTTACGTACTTATCCCACTACTGATTAATTCACTCTTGTTTGCCGGGGCTATTTATTATGGTGCGAATTCACTCAGCAGCTTGATAGACGGGCTATTAGCACAATGGCAGTGGCTAGAATGGTTAACATGGTTGCTTTGGCCAATTTTTGTCATTGTCGCGCTAACCATTGTTTTCTTTTGCTTTTCAATCGTTGCTAACTTAATTGGTGCTCCTTTTAATGGTTTTCTAGCCGAAGCCGTTGAAAAAGAAATAACAGGTCAAGAAATACCCTCTGCGAACAATCAATCGTTATCAAAAATTATCATTGTCTCGATTAAAGCCGAGTTTCAGAAATTACTGTATTTTGCTATCCGGGCTTTACCACTTTTAATTTTATTTATCATCCCTATGGTAAATGTCGCAGCACCATTGATTTGGTTCCTTTTTGCCGCCTGGATGCTGACTCTTGAATACGGTGATTACCCTATGGGAAATCATGAAATTGCATTTAAGCAACAGCGTGAAAAAGTTGCTGCAAATCGCCAACTGGCCTTTGGCTTTGGTTCTGGTGTCATGCTTTTAACAATGATTCCTGTGGTTAATTTTTTAGTTATGCCTGTCGCTGTCGCAGGAGCTACTCGAATGTATGTTGAACATCTCGGACTGAAAACGTAAAATTATTACTCGAAATTGACAAACTATTAATTAATTCAGAATTGCTTCATTTGAACCTTTCTGGTATAGATGCACGCTGATTTTTACAGGGCGGAGACAAGCAATGGCTGCCAAGAAGAAAACGACTAAAAAAACGGCAAAAAAGAAAGTAACCAGGAAGAAGGTACCTTTAAAAAAGAAAAAGGTTGCCAAGAAGAAAGTTACGCCTAAAAAAGTATCTAAGAAAAAGACAGCTAAAAAAACGGCTGCGAAAAAGAAAAAGGTATCCAAAAAAACAGTTGCTAAAAAAGAAACTGTACAGAAAACGACAACCAAGAAGAAGAAGAAGAAGAAAGGAATGACCAAAGTAACTAATATTAAAGCTAAGCCATCAAAAGCAATTAAAACAACTAAAAAATCAAAAGTCGCACCTTACAAAGAAAAGAAAGGTGAAGAATTTATGAGTGCGGAACAAACAGAACATTTCCGTGAAATATTAAATTCATGGAAAAATGACTTAATGGAAGAAGTCGATCGTACTGTTCATCATATGCAAGACGAAGCAGCGAATTTTCCTGATCCAAATGATAGAGCAACACAGGAAGAAGAATTTTCTATCGAACTTCGCACGCGCGATAGAGAAAGAAAATTAATTCGTAAGATTGAGGAAGC
>CAYTIZ010000156.1:0-5632 GCA_964437885.1 uncultured Enterobacteriaceae bacterium | reverse complement strand
CCGAGCCTACAAGCCCAGCATGACCGGCAATATATATTTTTGATTGTTTATCCATGATAAAAAGATTTGCTAGAAACTAGATGTTACTCAAAATTATTCAATACCTTATAGCCTTCTTTTTGACATAGTAAATCCCGTTCGGCCAATTTTAAATCGGCTTCTACCATTTCAGCAACAAGATCATTAAATGAAGTTTTAGCCACCCAACCCAACTTCTCTTTTACTTTTGTAGGATCGCCCAATAAAGTTTCCACTTCAGTTGGGCGAAAATAACGCGGGTCTATTGAAATAATACATTTCCCAGAGTCACTATCGATTCCCTTTTCATCAACACCTTTACCTTGCCATTGAATTGATAAGTCCAATCCTTTTGCAGAAATTTCGATAAATTCCCGCACCGAATGTTGTTCACCGGTGGCAATAACAAAATCTTCCGGCTCATCCTGTTGTAACATCAACCATTGCGCCTCAATATAATCGCGCGCATGCCCCCAATCGCGTAGCGCATTCAGGTTCCCTATATATAAAGTATCCTGCAAACCTAATTTAATCCGTGTTAAGGCACGAGTAATCTTCCGAGTAACAAAAGTCTCACCTCGAATTGGTGATTCATGATTAAATAAAATACCATTACAGGCATAGATCCCATAAGCCTCGCGATAATTTACACAAATCCAGTAAGCATAAAGCTTGGCCACAGCATAAGGCGATCGCGGATAAAATGGCGTAGTTTCAGATTGAGGCATTTCAAGCACCTGACCATAAAGTTCAGAGGTAGATGCCTGATAAAAACGCGTCTTTTTTTCCAATCCAAGAATGCGAATCGCTTCAAGGATTCGAAGCGTACCCAAGGCATCAGAATTGGCTGTATACTCAGGCGACTCAAAAGACACCGCGACATGACTCTGAGCCCCAAGATTATAAATCTCATCCGGCTGCACTTCCTGAATAATACGGATTAAATTGGTGGCATCAGTCAAATCACCATAATGCAGAGTAAAATGTACATCTTTCTCATGCGGATCCTGATAAAGATGATCAATGCGATCAGTATTTAATGAAGATGATCGCCGTTTAATACCATGAACTTCATAGTCTTTTTTTAATAGAAACTCAGCAAGATAAGCCCCATCCTGCCCGGTTACACCTGTAATTAATGCTTTTTTCATACTTAAAACCTTCATCCACTTTTAAAACCTGAACCGATCAGGTCTGATAAAATTTAAACATCCTAATCATTAATGAGCTTCTGTTTTTTAATATGCCAATTCCATGCATGCAAAATTATTTCATTGATATCATCAAATTCTGGGCGCCAGTCCAATATATCATTCGCTTTTTTTGTTGACCCAACCAGACAATCAGGATCCCCATCTCTTCTTGGCATATGCTCAATCTTAATTTTTTTCCCAGTCACTTTTTCAACTGAATCTACTATTTCAAGATTGCTGTGTCCATGACCATTGCCTAGATTAATAAATTGAGACTTACAATTATGTTTTAAGTACTCCATTGATAATATATGGGCCTTTGCTATATCCATTACATGGATGTAATCACGAATGCATGTACCATCTTTTGTATTATAATCATTCCCAAACAAATGAAACACATCTCTTTTTCCAGAAGCCACTTCTAAAAGAATCGGAATTAAATGAGTTTCAGGATTATGATCTTCACCAATTTCTGCTTCAGGATCGGCGCCAGCAGCATTAAAATATCTGAGACTTATAAAATTTAAACCATATGCTTGAGAAAAATCTTCAAGTATTTTTTCAACCATGAATTTTGATTTTGCATATGGATTTATCGGCTGTTGTAGAATATCTTCTGTAATTGGCATTTCATTGGTGTTTCCATATGTGGCACATGTAGAAGAAAAAACAAAGTCTTTAATCCCAAATTCAATCATAGCCTCCAAAAGATGCAGGGTGTTCAGTAAATTATTATTATAATATAATATCGGTTTTTCATTTGATTCACCTACATAAGTAAATGAAGATAAATGAAAAACACAACAGATATCAAACTCATTGAAAATTTGACTCAATATTTTTTTATCTCCAATAGAGCCTTCAATCACAGGAACATTTAAAATTTCTCCAATATATTTATTTCCTCGAGAAAAATTATCGAGCACAAGTGGTTCATAATCTGATTTTTTTAACAGTTTCACTACATGTGATCCAATATAACCACATCCACCAGTAACTAATATTTTTTTCATTCTATTTCAATAAATTGTTAATACAAATAGTGTAGCTTTCAGAAATTAAAATCGGGAGGTTAGAATGGTCGGTCATATGTGTTTTCTTTCAGACCTTCCATTACACTTATAAATTGAATCCGCACATTAAAACAATCAATTTAATTTCTCTAAATAAGACTGAAACTCTTCTTTTATATCTGGATCTTTTAAAGCATATTCTACTGAGGCCTGCATATACCCCAACTTCGAACCGCAATCATAGCGAGTCCCTTCAAATTCATAGGCATAAACTGAATCTTTATCTAGCAACATACTAATAGCATCAGTAAGTTGAATCTCATTGCCTGCTCCTTTTGTAGTCTCTTCAAGACAAGAAAAAATATCCGAGCTAAGCACATAGCGACCAACTACTGCTAAAGTTGATGGCGCATTTTTAGGTTCAGGTTTTTCTACAATACTACTAATTTTAAAAAGTGAATCATGTTTCAATTCAGATGTGTCAACAATGCCATATTTTGACGTGTCTTCATTAGGTACATTTTCTACCGCAAGTACACTTTTACTTTCCTGCTGGTATTGTTCAACTAACTGTTTTGTTACTCCACGATTGCCATCATCAATTAAATCATCAGGAAGAAGTACAGCAAACGGCTGATCTCCGATAACCGGCTTGGCACATAAAACAGCATGTCCAAGTCCTAATGGTTCAGCTTGCCTGATATAAATACAGGTGACGCCGTCTGGAATAATATTTCTTACAATTTCAAGCTTTTCAAACTTCTTATGTTTCTCAAGCTCCGTCTCGAGTTCATAAGCTTTATCAAAGTGGTCGGTAATTGAATGTTTTGTCCGGCCAGTTATGAATATAAGTTCTGTGATGCCTGCAGCAATAGCTTCTTCTACGGCATATTGAATCAAGGGCTTATCAACAATAGGAAGCATCTCTTTTGGATTAGCCTTGGTAGCTGGCAAAAATCGTGTCCCCATGCCGGCAACGGGAAACACAGCTTTGGTTACTTTTTTCATATTTTTTGTTGTTTAAAAGAAATTATATTATCTTGTTTATTTTCCATAAAAGGCACTAAATTTTTCAATAGAATTTTTAGCTTATCATTATCAAATTTATCAATGGAATTAATAATCTCATTTATTTTATTTTCAAAATCTTTCAAGTTTATTACTGAGTGTTTGGCTAATAAAATTTTATTATGCTCAGTCTTTTCTCTCATTTCATTGCCATAAAATAATTCTTCATACATTTTTTCACCTGGACGCAATCCAGTATATTCAATGCCAATATCTTTATTCGGAATCAATCCTGATAATCTAATCATTTGTTCCGCAAGATAATTAATTTTGATAGATTCTCCCATATCTAGCACATAAATCTCTCCACCCTTGCCCATCTTGCTGGCTTGCAATATTAATTGGCATGCTTCTCGAATAGTCATGAAATAACGTGTCACTTCCGGATGTGTGACCGTGACCGGTCCGCCATTATTTATTTGCTCTTTAAAGAGAGGAACAACACTACCATCCGACCCTAGTACATTACCAAACCTTACTGTTATATAACTTGTGCTACTAATTTTATTTATATTCTCAATGTATTGCTCAGCAATACGTTTAGTTGCACCCAAAACATTAGTTGGATTAACTGCCTTGTCTGTTGATATTAAAATAAAACGTTCACAGCCATGCTTGTTAGCGACATCAGCAATATTCTTTGTGCCTATAATATTATTGCGAATTCCTTCTCGTGCATCTCGCTCAAGAATAGGTACATGTTTATAAGCCGCTGCATGAAATATTATTTCAGGAGAAAAACAACTTAAAACATGATCGACTTTATCAAGATCACAAAGATCACCTAATATGAATTCTACCGTTACCGGGGAATCAGATAATGATTGTTCAATTTTGTATAAATTAAATTCACTCCTTTCAAATATGATTAATTTTGCAGGCCCTAATTTTGAAATCTGGCTACACAATTCAGAGCCGATAGAACCCCCTCCACCCGTTACAAGAATCGTTTTGTTCGCAAGTTCCTTCTGCACTTCTTTCCAATCTAATTCAATTTTTTCTCTACCTAATAAATCTTCAATCGATACTTCTCTTAATTTCGACAAGGCTTCCGTGTCCGAAAGCATATCCTGGATGCCCGGCAAGGTTTTTATGGGTAATCCTGTTAACTCACATTTTTCAACAATAGCTCTCATTTGCGAACTATTTGCAGATGGAATAGAAATCAAGATGATATCAACATCATGTTTAATGCATATCTCATTTATTCTTTCAATATTTCCAAGAACTCTAATTCCATGTATTTCAGAATTTATTAAACGATCGTCATCATCTAATATGCCAACGGGGATATAACTGCCTTCTCTTATAATTTCTCGCACCAGCATTTCAGTCGCCCTACCAGCACCGACAATCAATACTCTCTTATTAGCAGAGATAGTGTTAATACTAAATGAGTGATCTTTCCAAACGCGATATCCCAAGCGTGGACCACCAAGAAAAAACATCAGGAAAAACGGGTAGAGTATTAATATTGATCGTGGAATACCTTCGAGCCTGAATAAAATAAAACAAATTAGGGTTATAGATAATGCCCCGAATATCGATGCCCGAAAGATATTCCAAAGATCAGGAATGCTGGCAAATCGCCATAGTCCTCTATACAAACGAAATCTTCTAAAAACAAACACTTGCACTAATAAAACAATAGGAACCATCCATAAACTTATTTCCCAGTTTTCAAATGGAAAAGTAAAATTAAACCTCGCCCACCATGAAAACTGCCAGGCCAATACTGACATCATTAGATCATGAAAAATTACTTGTGTTTTTTTACTTATATTCAAGACAAACTCTTTTTAACTTTATTGTACTTATTTTGCACAGCTAACCAAACGCCAGCGATAAGACTATAGGATAATATCACCATGGCAAATTCCATGTTTTTATATGTATAAGCAAAATAGGCAAAAGGCCAAATAATAATATTAATAGCTAACAATCCCATTGCCAATTCTCTATGAGTCAACCCTAATTGATACAATTTTTGGTACGCATGCGAGTTATGTGCTTTATACCATTTTTCCTTATTAATAATACGTCTACATAACGTGAATGTTGTGTCGCCAATAAATGGGGCCAATAATATTAGCCATACACTTATGGATATAATCCCCGTTTTTTCTGTATATATTGATAACAATCCAAAAAGAAACCCTATTGTACAGCTACCCACATCGCCCATGAATATTTTCGCTGGTGCCCAATTCCAAACTAAAAAGCCCGCCGTAGATGAGACGAGACAAAGCAGGATGATTGCAAATGAGATATTAGCTGACAAATATAATAACGAAGCACAAAATAAAGCGACGCATATCGTTTGTATTGCAGAAAAAC
>CAYTIZ010000155.1:0-5665 GCA_964437885.1 uncultured Enterobacteriaceae bacterium | reverse complement strand
TCGAAGGAAGAAAAATTCTACATGTTGTCTTGCGAGACATTACCGAGCAAAAGTTGGCAGAGAAAAACTTATCTCTCTCTGAGCAACGTCTGCGGCTATACCGTGAACAAACACCTATGGGGAATATCGAGTGGAATATTAATTTTGAAATTGAGGACTGGAACCCGGCTGCAGAGAAAATATTCGGCTACACGAGAGAAGAAGTTCTGGGACGAAATATCACCGATACTATACTTTCAAAATCTGCCCAATCAAAGGTAAATGAAGTTTGGAGTCAATTGCTATCACGTACAGGCGGCGAGCATAATATAAATAAAAATAATACCAAGAACGGCAGGATCATACTGTGTGAGTGGTATAACACAGCACTTATAAATGAAAATAACGAAGTAATTGGAGTAACATCTACAGTTGAAGACATTACTCATAAAAAGGAGATAGAAGAGCAATTACTCCGTTCGCAGAAGATGGAAATCGTCGGGCAGCTTGCTGGAGGAATCGCGCACGACTTCAATAACTTGCTTGCCATCATCCAAAGCAATTTGGAATTCCTGCAAGATTATGATGTCAAGGATGATGATTACCAGAAGTGGATTAATACAGGCTTAAAAACAGTCAAACGGGGAGCGTCTCTTACCCAACGCCTACTCCAAATTTCTAGTTCTGATTCAACGGAGGTAGAAACTGTTAACATTAATGAACTCATTGTTGAATTAAAAGATCTATTATCTAAATCCCTGACACCTAAAATAAAGTTGGATTTCAAACTGGCAGAGGGTTTGTGTAAAGCTAATATTAATACAGACGAATTTCAAGACGCATTGGTTAATCTGGCACTTAACGCCCGAGATGCCATGCCGAATGGAGGCACATTACAAGTTACAACATCGAACGAACAACTAAGTAGAGATGAGATTAAAATTCATCCAAAGCATTTGGCCGGAAATCATGTAGTCGTTAGTATCAGTGATACCGGTTGTGGCATGAAACCAGAGGTATTGAAGAGGGCGTTTGAACCATTTTTTACAACCAAAAAAAAGAATAAAGGAACAGGGCTTGGTTTAAGCATGGTCTATGGATTCGCCGACCGTAGTAATGGATTTATCAAAATTAATTCTGAAGTGGAGCATGGCACGACCGTGCGACTCTACTTGCCCATGGCCGACAGGAGAAAGGAAGAACGAGAGGGAAATAACACAGGAGAAAACGCAATAATTTCAGGAGGAACAGAGATAATTCTTGCCGTCGATGATGAAATTGAACTTCTGCAAGGGTTACAATATCGACTCAAGGCATTAGGTTATCAGGTGCTTACCGCAAGTAATGGAAGGGAGGCACTGGACGTTATTAACAATCATCAAGGACAGATTGCGCTGCTACTCAGCGATGTAGTGATGCCAGAAATGAGTGGCTACGAATTAGCGCAGAAAGTAGAGAAAAAAGAACCTGCTATAAAGATACTACTAGCTTCAGGTTTTATTGAAAATCACACAAATGAAACTGTAAATGCTCATTTTAAACTTCTCAATAAGCCTTATTCTAAAACAGAATTGGCACACAAAGTGCGTGAAGTTCTGGATTCAGCTTAAGTACTAAATAATATTCACTGAAATTAATAAGAATGACAAAGTCTTCGATTAAACTAAGCAAATGGAATAATGATTTATCAGTCGGTGTCGATGCTATTGATAATGACCACAAGAAATTATTTTCTATATTAAGACAGATCAAACAAGCTATTGAGTCTAAAAAAGCACCTACAAGTGAAGTTATAGACAAATTACTCTCTGACTTATACGTTCACACAGACTTACATTTCAACAGGGAAGAAATCTTAATGAAGGTCTGTGCTTATCCTCATTATGAAAATCATTGTCATGTCCATGAGCTGATAAGAAACCAGGTCAAACATTATCTTGATAATTATCAGAGTTCCCAATCTATCCTTCATCTGAAATTGTTACTTGCCTTTATGGAGTTATGGTTAATCGACCATATTGGGACTATGGATAAAAGTTATTCTTCATCTATGACCGGCAAGGAAAGTTTAATTGAAAAAGCGAACAGCCTGTTTGAGGCGACATGGAGAAGAGACCATTCACAGAAAGAATCAGGGGAGAAATTAAAATTACTGGTCGTGGATGATGAAGAGGATATATGCAATGCAATTTGCACTCATGCCAGGCGATTAAATCATGACGCTATCTATATAACTGAAGCAACACAATTTGCTAATTCGTACTCCGATAAATTCAATGTCATTATACTTGATCTTTTCATGCCCGATATAGACGGTATAGAACTCATTCGTTATCTTGCTGATCAAAATAGTCCGTCAGCCATTATCTTAATGAGTGGTAGAGATTCAAGTGTGCTGCATTCGGCCAGAATTCTAGCAGAGTCCCGCAGGCTGAATGTTGTCGGTGTACTAAACAAACCATTTAACCGCGAAGACATACATATTCTGTTAGATAAAATAGTAGCACAAAAAACAAAACGGCACAGAAGCACTGAAAATACTGCACTAACAATAGAAGAACTACAAACCGCAATCGATAAAAAAGAGATTCTCCCTTATTTTCAACCTAAGGTACGAATTGATACCGGTATGCCAGTGGGATTTGAAGCACTTGCTCGCTGGTTACATCCGGAGAAAGGTTTAATCTCACCGGGTGTGTTTATTCCCTTATTTGAGAAACATAATCTGATTGGCGAGCTAACTGATTTGATGATGGAGAAAACCTTTGCACAAACAAGTATCTGGAATAAGGCTGGATACCAACTGAAGGCCTCTATCAATATCTCTGCCAAGCTATTGAAAGACCTTAATACACCGGACGTATTACTGGAAAAGATAAATAAATATAATCTGGATCCATCCTTAATCACTCTCGAAATAACCGAGAGTGCTGTGAGCGAAGAATTAGCTAGTTCGCTAGATATCCTGACTCGTATTCGCATGAAAGGATTTCTGCTCGCCATTGATGACTTCGGTACAGGTTATTCTTCAATGATGCAATTAAACAGAGCACCATTCAGCGAACTTAAGGTCGATCAATCCTTTGTAATGGACATGGATACAGATGAGGAAAACCGAGCTATTTGTGAATCAACGATTGACCTGGCTCACAAACTAAATATGACAGTGTGTGCAGAAGGAATCGAAACAAAAGCTGTCTGGGATATATTAAAAGAGTTCTATTGTTCCGAAGGTCAAGGATATTATTTTGGCAGACCCATGCCGGCAGATGAATTTGAAGTCTGGTATCAGGATCGGGTTAAATAATTTATCGAAACTAAAAAAAAATTCAGCTAGCATTTCTCTGAAAAAGAAATCCTTACTGAAATTTCAAACTAATCCCGACATTGACTCGTATCATCAATGTGTTTTTGACTTAAATTATGTTTCACATTTTGCCCATTTAAATATTTTGCTTCAAGCAGATAAGCTAGTGTCTCCAGCTCATTTTTACATTCAACATTTTCATCAATACTCTCTTCGTATTGAAGATAATGTACAAGTTCATGTAACAGAATTCCTTTTCCTTCTTCCGTTTTTAAATCCAGCGAATCAAGCATATAAATAATTTTATCATTAAAATTATATAACCCCAGTATATTCAGACTGGACGCATCTACGTTTCCTGGCAAATCTCCACCAAACGCAACCTCTGCAATGACATGGGGATTAGCAAACACCAGTTCTGGTAAGTTATCTACATCATGTTTGAAACTTGTATGATCATTAATCCAGCTAACCAGACCACCCATTAATTGTTCTACTGTTGTGAAGGAGCTCATTTCCAAATCAACTCTTGGGTAGACTTGCATTTGTTCTATATCTGATACCGGGGCAGACATGCCAAGATAGTTTGAGAAATCTGCAGCAGCACTCTGCGAAAGCAAACTGGCAGTTAATATAAGAACCGTTATTACATTTGCACGTGACGAGTCTTTTACACGTTTAACACCTGTAATAAAATCAGCACGACGATCTTCCTTGATGACATAATTATTTTGTCTGGCATAGTGCGTCAGATATTGAAATGTTTGAGGATCCTGCTCCTCTAACCCACGTTTATAAATTAAGGTTTGCTTCCCATCAACAATACAGGGATGCACCATGAATTTTTTCTTTGTTATTTCAGGAAGCTTTATTTTCTTGCTCATGTCATTAACTGAAAAAATTTATAAATCGTGAATATATTTAGATTATAGAAAATAGTTTATTGATAAACAGGAATGATTTGTGTCAACCCCAAAGGAGTGAGTCTCAATGATAAGACGAACTAAATTTTTAAAAGCACTTATCAAGGTCTGGCAAAAGCATAGAAAAGTATAACCATGGTTGAGGCTACTGTTATTCCCACGCCCGCTTCAATCAAAAGAATCCCTAGATGTTGTCCTGCAACCGGATCTGCAGCAAGAACATTATAATTAAGAAATTCACCATCACTTAAAATACCGGCGACGCCTACTCCGGCATAAAGCAATACCCCTAAAGCAGCAAGACTACGTAGCAAACCCAGATGGACAACATCACGCAGACGATCAACACCATAAATTAGTCCATATAAAATAAAACTTGTAGCAAAAATTACCCCTGCCTGAAATCCTCCACCCGGACCATAATCCCCATGAAACTGAACATACAATGCAAATAACATGATCATGGGGATCAATAATCGAGCAACAACACGTAATACTAAATGGTGTTCCATTATGATTTACGCCTTATCATCTTCATCAAGCAAACCTTTCTTATTTTTACTACCGCGTCCAAGCAACATCAACACGCCAACACCTGCCGTAAAAATAACCGTTGTCTCACCAAAAGTGTCATAACCTCGATAACTAGCCAGAATTGATGTCACCATATTGGGAATACCTATTTCATTAACAGAGGCATCAATATATTTTCCTGCCAAATAAGTTTGCACCGGCGTATTTGCATCACCAAATAGCGGGATATCCTGAATGCCGTAAATAAGTAAGCCACCGGTAATTAAAACAATGAACAGTCCTGGAAGTGAAACTTTAATTTTAGTTTTTTCTTCAAAACCGGTTAAAGCCAAGGTGCTAAGAAATAAAATGGTGGCAATACCAGCACCAACAGCGGCTTCAGTAAAAGCAACATCAACAGCATCAAGGCAAACAAAAAGAGAAGCACAGATTAAACTGTAGATGCCCATTAACATGGTAGAGGCAAACAAGTTTCTCTGTTGATTAATAGCTAATGCAGCGATGACTAGCAAGCACAGTAAAATAATATTAATAACCGTTACAGTCATGTTTGGTCCTTACCCAATACAGGCTTCAAACCTCCATGCAATGCCGATTTAGCCAAAGCGTGTGCAGCAGCAGGAGTAGTAATTAAGATAAAAATCAGTATCAATAGTAATTTCAGACTCACCAGGGTCATTCCGGAATATAGCATCAAACCAAATAGAATTAACATGGTTCCCATAGTATCAATAACACTTGCAGCATGTAGTCGTGTAAAAAAATCTGGCATGCGAAAGACACCGAGCAAGCCAATAATAATTGCCAATGAACCAGCGATAATAAGTACACTGCTTAAAACATTTATCAGATCACTCATATATCAGCATCTTCATTCATATGAGAAGCTCGACCCATGTCGCCGTATTCAAAAAACTTTAAT
>CAYTIZ010000154.1:0-5665 GCA_964437885.1 uncultured Enterobacteriaceae bacterium | reverse complement strand
TCTATTCGACCCAGACTTAATCAGAGGTTCCCTTAGTGACTGGAATTCTCTTGGTGATCATGTTTTTGAATTGAGAGAACACTTCGGAGCTGGTTATCGAGTCTATTATGGTATAGAAAAACAGACAGTAATATTGCTTCTATGTGGCGGCGATAAGTCTTCTCAAACGAAAGATATCAAACTAGCAAAACAATATTGGCAAGATTTCAAAAAAGGTTCTTAATAATGTCTACAAAAGAATATAAAACGAGTGATTATTTAAAAACACCCGATGACATTGCGATATATCTAAATGAGATATTAGAAGACGATGATCCAAAACTGCTGATGATTGCTCTTCGTAATGTAGCAAATTATCAAGGTGGTATAGCCAGTATAGCTGAACATACGGGGTTAAATCGGGAGAGCCTTTATAAAACTCTATCGGGAAAACGTAATCCAAGAATTGAAACGATTAATTCGATTCTGCATACCTTTGGTTTGCGATTATCAGTAACACCGAATTAAATTTAGGCGTATCCGTAGCACTTAGAAATTAAAATGTTATAGCTTTGTATTGCTCATCTTTAAAACCGATGTGATATTTGTTTTTTACAACTATTACGGGTCGTTTAATAATGGTTGGATTCTCTACCATTAACTCAACGGCCTGAGTTTTATTCTTAATCTCTTTTTCTTCATCAGATAATTTACGCCACGTTGTGCCGCGTTTATTGATTAGAACTTCAATATCAATTTGTTTGAGGAAATTATTAACTAGGGTTTTGTTAATGCCATCAACGCGGAAGTCGTGGAAGGTATAGGGCACGGAATGATTGTCTAACCATTTCCGTGCCTTCTTAACTGTGTCGCAATTTTTTATGCCATATAAAATTACGGACATAGTTTATAGATCGCGTAAGATTTCGTTGATACCTACTTTGCTTAATGTCTTCTCGTCAACGGTCTTAACGATTACCGCGCAATACAAACTGTACTTACCATCACTAGAAGGCAAGTTGCCTGATACAACCACAGAACCAGGCGGGATATAACCGTAAGTAATTTCACCAGTAGCGCGGTCATAAATACGTGTACTTTGACCGATGTAAACGCCCATCGATATTACTGCGCCGTCACCGACGATAACACCTTCAACAATTTCCGAGCGAGCACCGATAAAACAGTTATCGCCGATAATAGTTGGGTTGGCTTGCAACGGTTCGAGTACGCCACCGATACCAACGCCACCAGACAAGTGAACGTTCTTACCAATTTGTGCACATGAACCTACCGATGCCCAGGTATCAACCATTGTGCCGGCATCAACATAGGCACCGATATTAACAAAGCTTGGCATTAGCACTACGTTTTGACCAATAAAACTGCCGCGTCTAACGACTGCATTTGGAACAACGCGGGCACCGGTTTCAATAAAGTTAGTTTTGGTATAGCCATAAAATTTATTTGGGATTTTGTCGTAATAATTTGTAACGCCACCCTGGATGACTATGTTGTTATCAAGAATGAATGAAAGTAATACGGCTTTTTTTAACCATTGATTAACGGTCCATTCACCATCAACTTTTTCAGCAACACGTAGTTCGCCGCTGTCCAGTTTCCAGATGACGCTTTCAACGGCTTCTTTCAGTTCTTTGTTGCCTTCGCCGGGTTCGATCTCGGCTCGGTTATCAAAGGCTTCATTAATTAAATTTTCTAAATCGCTCATCAGTTTTTTCCCAAGGTTCAGTAATTACTTTCTATAAATTGTTTAATTCGGTTCGCTGCCTCTACACATTCTTCGACTTCCGCAACCAGTGCCATTCTAATACGATTTTTCCCGGGGTTAATGTCGTTTATGTCGCGGGACAGAAAAGAGCCAGGTAATACTTTGATATTCTCGCTTGTATACAACTTTCTTGCAAAGTCTGTATCGGAAGCAGGTAATTCAGGCCACAAGTAAAAGCTGGCAGGTGGGGGCGTTACGCTTAAAACCGAGCTCAATATATCACACACTTTAGTAAATTTTTCTCTGTATTTATCCCGGTTTTGTTTTACGTGAGTCTCGTCATTCCATGCAGCAATACTGGCTTTTTGTGTGTGTAATGCCATGGCAGAGCCATGATAGGTTCGGTAGCTAAGGAAACTGGCGATTAATTCACTATCGCCAGCTACAAAGCCTGAGCGTAAACCGGGGACATTTGAGCGTTTTGAAAGACTGTGAAAAACAAGGCAACGTTTGTATTCGCTGTTGCCTAAATTATTTGCGCATTCAAGCAGGCCAATCGGTGGCCGTTCTTCGTTTTGATAAATTTCTGAATAACATTCATCCGACGCAATGACGAAATCGTATTTTTCAGCAAGCTCTAATAATTGCTTAACCTGTTCTTGATTAACAACAGTACCGCTGGGGTTCCCGGGAGAACATAAATAAATAAGTTGGCAGCGTTGCCAAATATTTTCTGGCACCGATGAAAAATCAGGGATGAAGTTATTTTCTTCTGTGCAGTTTAGGTAATAGGGTTCTGCGCCTGCAAGTAAGGCAGCGCCTTCATAAATTTGATAAAAAGGATTGGGCAAGATGACAATAGGTGTTTCGGATTGATTGCTAATAATAGTTTGTGCAATAGCAAACAAAGCCTCTCGCGTTCCATTTACGGGTAATATATTTTTATCAATATTGATAGATGACGCAGGAAGATTGAATCGTTGGCATAACCAGTTTGCGATAGTATTTCTTAACTCATTGCTGCCACGCGTTGTTGGATAATAAGCGATATCACCGGCGTTTGATTTTAATGCGTCTAATATAAAATCAGGTGTCGGATGTTTTGGCTCACCAATAGCAAGACTGATTGCGCTTTTGTCTGCCGTACTTGTCTCTTCTAATAGCTTGGTTAGTCTTTCAAACGGATACGCGTGTAAGTTTTTTAATCCAGAATTCATTGTGTTCTTGTTTTTTATTTTGTTGGTAGAGCGAACTTCGCAGTATATGCTATCGGCTATGTCATCCCAACTAACATCCCATTATTTTCCGGCATTAGCTTGCGTTGTTGCCGCTACGCTCTGGGGTTTGTTTTGGTACCCGCTGAGATTACTGGAAGAGATGGGGGTTCCCGGTTTGTGGGCAAGCTTGTTTATTTACTGTGTTGCTATGCTATTTTTCGTTCCGTTTTGCTGGACGAAGCGTGCTGATTTTTTTAAACACAAGCTCGAATATATTCTAATAGGAGTCTTTGCCGGCTGGACAAATCTCGCTTTCATATTAGCCGTGTTGGAAGGTGAAATTGTTCGTGTGTTGCTGTTATTTTATCTGTCACCTATTTGGGCAATTTTGCTCGCAGTTTTAATACTGAAAGAAAAGTTAACGCGAATTGGATTTTGTTCACTAGCATTAGCCATGGTGGGCGGTGCATTGATGTTATGGCTTCCGGAATTGGGTATTGCAAAAGGTATCGGTCTGGCTGATGTCTATGCAATTACTGCAGGCATGGCATTTGCGATAACCAATATTGTCATTCGTAAAATGGGGGCGACACCGATCAATATGAAAATGGCAGCGTGTTGGTTGGGAGTAATAGTGTTGACGCTTTGTGCATTATTGATCGCTCAATTACCCATGCCAGAAGTCACATTTAATTCTGGCACATTAGTTTTCTTGATTGGTTTTCCTGCCATGATTGTGATGACATGGGCGGCGCAATACGGTGTTACACACTTACCCATACAGCGCTCATCAGTGATATTCTTGTTGGAGATAGTTGCTGGTGCAGTTTCGGCAGCGTTACTGACTGACGAAATTGTGAATAATTTTGAGTATATTGGCGGTGTTTTAATCATTTCTGCCGGTCTGATTAGCGTGTTTAGCGAAAAAAACCACAAGATTACTTCCTGAATAACGACTTTAGCGCATTTACAGATGGAATCTTATTGCCTGAAAGACTCTTTGATGTATCCTTTGCGCCCGTTGAAAAACTATGTCCTTTATTGACTTGGAAATTATTAGAACGTGACTAAGAAAATCTTGATATTACCCGGTGATGGTATCGGGCCAGAAATCGTTGCTCAGGCTGAAAAAGTATTGGCTTTTTTAATCGAAGAACGTGGTGTTAAATTGCAACTTGAACATGGCTTGCTAGGTGGCTGTGCTGTTGATGTGGCTGGTGTGCCTTTGCCAGAAGAAACCTTGGCTAAAGCGAAGGAATCTTCGGCAATATTATTAGGTTCTGTTGGCGGTCCAAAATGGGAAGCAATTGAACGTTCTTTGCGTCCTGAACGTGGTTTGTTAGCCATTCGTGCCGGCTTGGGTTTATTTGCTAATTTACGTCCGGCGGTGTTGTTTCCTGAATTGGCTAGTGCATCGACGTTGAGAGCAGAGGTGGTAAGTGGTCTCGATATTATGATTGTTCGCGAGCTTACCGGCGGTATTTATTTTGGTGAGCCGCGGGGAATTAAAAAACTCGATGATGGACAACGACAAGGATTCAATACACTTGTTTATAGTGAGAGTGAAATTGAACGTATTGCAAGAATTGCATTTGAAATTGCAGAAAAACGCCAGGGATGTCTTTGTTCTGTGGACAAGGCGAACGTATTAGAAGCGACCGAATTATGGAGAGAAGTGGTTACAGAACTGTCTAAAGAATATCCGAATGTTGAATTGCAACATATGTATGTTGATAACGCAGCGATGCAATTGGTTCGCGATCCAAAACAATTTGATGTCATTGTAACGAGCAATATGTTTGGCGATATTTTGTCTGATTTAGCTTCGATGTTAACCGGTTCTATTGGCATGTTACCATCAGCCTCATTAGCGAGTGATGGCAGTGGTATGTTTGAACCGATTCATGGTTCGGCTCCTGATATTGCCGGTCAGAATGTGGCGAATCCGTTGGCAACTATTTTGTCTTTATCAATGTTGTTCAGGTACTCGCTTTCTGAAACTGACACGGCGGATCAGATTGAACAAGCAGTAAGCCTGGTGCTGGCAGAGGGCTTAAGAACTAAAGATATTGATGCCGAAGGTATGACATGTGTCGGTACAGAAGAAATGGGTGATGCGGTTGTTAAAGCTTTATCATCTCTTGATTAACAGATAAATTACTTTGAAGAAGCGTCATGACAGATAAAAAATATAATGTTGCCGTAGTCGGTGCGACTGGTGCTGTTGGCGAGATCATGTTGTCTATATTGGAACAACGTGATTTCCCTGTAGGTGAAGTATATGCCTTGGCCAGTAGTCGTTCAGCCGGTAAGAGGATTCCTTTTAAAGGTAAGCAACTTATTGTTGAAGACCTTGAAACGTTTGATTTTAGTAAAGTTGATATCGGACTTTTTTCACCAGGCGCATCTGTGTCTGCGATTTATGCGCCACGTGCAGTTGAAGCAGGCTGTGTTGTTGTCGATAACACGTCGCAGTTTCGTTATGACGATGATATTCCATTGGTAGTTTCAGAAGTTAATCCTGATGCTGTCGCTGATTATAAAAACAGAGGTATTATTTCCAACCCGAATTGTTCAACGATTCAAATGTTGGTCGCGTTAAAACCAATCTATGATGCTGTTGGTATAGAACGCATTAATGTTTGTACCTATCAAGCTGTGTCCGGTAGCGGTAAAGAGGCGATAGAAGAGCTTGCGAAGCAAACGGCTAATTTACTTAGTGCACAAGATGTTGAGTGCC
>CAYTIZ010000153.1:0-5676 GCA_964437885.1 uncultured Enterobacteriaceae bacterium | reverse complement strand
TTAAATACTATCACGAGCTAAACATGCTGCCAGCATTACTCATATTACTATTGATAATTATTGTATTTTTTCCTCAATTCTGGGTAAAGAGAGTTATAAAGCGATATAGTCAGGACATTGAAGGACTACCGGGAACCGGAGGCGAACTGGCCAAACACCTTATCAATCGCTTTGAATTAAACGATGTCTCCGTCGAGCAGACAGAAAATGGCAAAAACAATCCGCCTTTCGGAAACAAATCATGAGGGAAAATCATTGGCTGCTATCACCATCGCTGCACATGAATTTGGGCATGCCCTGCAACATCATACACATTACCAACCTTTACTCTTAAGAACTAAATTGGCAACAACTGCCGCTATTGCAGAAAAAATTGCATCTTTTATTTTAATCAGTTTGCCGTTTACTGTGATATTAGTGAAACTGCCCGCTGTCAGTATGATTATGTTGCTAGCCGGTCTCACCATTATGTGCCTACCGATTATTCTACATATTTTTACCTTGCCAGTTGAATTCGATGCCAGTTTTAACCGCGCACTTCCTATCTTAAGCGAAGGAAATTATATTCCTGAATCAGCAATGCCTATTGCCAAGCAAATTCTTACCGCAGCAGCATTAACCTATGTCTCAGCATCACTTGCAAGTTTGTTGAACTTCTATCGTTGGTTGGCAATCCTTAGACGCTAGGGGACTTCTATACCCGTGATACCTGAAAATACGTGTTCAGTGTGTCACTTAGCTACTGAAAATTAGATTCTTAGAAAAGAGAATGTTGCTGACCAGATAACACCGGTTTTACAAATTGAGTCGTATCCAATGAAACATTTTCTCCTACATTCAAATTATATTTTTTACATGCATTAAAAAATCGTTTCTTAATTAAGTCTGCATAGACCCCAGTACCGGTCATACGTGTATGAAATTCCGGATCATTTTGTTTGCCCGCTCTAATATCAGTAATCATATTCATAACATGCGATGTTTTTAATGGGTAATGCGACTCGAGCCATCCTTTAAATAAATCTTTAATTTCATAGGGAAGCCGAATTAGCATATAGGCTGCAGTATTTGCACCCGCCTCGGCTGATTTTTCAAGAATCGTTTCCAACTCACTATCATTAATAATCGGTATAATTGGTGCGCAGATCATTCCTGTTGGAATTCCTGCTTCTGTTAAATTCGATATTACTTTTAAACGTCTTTTTGGCGCTGTCGCTCTTGGCTCCATTTTCTGCATTAATTGGTGATCTAGCGTGGTAATTGAGATAAAAACCTGCGCAAGATTTTTTTCTGCCATAGCTGCGAGCAGATCAATATCACGTTCGACTAAATGCGATTTAGTCACTATCGTTAATGGATGATCGTGTTCTTTTAAAACTTCAATTATTTCCCGGGTGATTTGATACTCTCTTTCAATAGGTTGATACGGATCGGTATTCGTTCCCAAAGCAATCGGCGAACACTTATAGTTAGCAACAGATAATTCTTTTTTTAGTAATTCAGCGGCATCTGGTTTTGCAAATAACTTTGTTTCAAAATCCAGTCCTGGTGAAAGATCCAGATAAGCATGTGACGGTCTGGCATAACAATAAATACAACCATGTTCACATCCCCGATAAGCATTAATTGACTGTTCAAAAGGAAGATCGGGGGATTTGTTTCTGGAGATAATTGATTTTGGTCTTTCAATAGTGACTGTCGTAACCGGCTTAATCTCTTCTTCAACCGAATTCCAGCCATCATCAATTTCATGCCTAGTATGGCTCAAGAAACGTGCATCGGGCTTACTCGCACTTCCCCGACCTTTAACACCTTTTTTCCCATGCTTGTCTTCCATAGGCTTAAACTGAAATAGTTTTAAGCAACTTTATTAGCTCTCTGGAAGCGATTTATTAACAAGATCATCAGGCAATTGTTTATTTGTTTTTAAATCACCTAATTTGCGAATAGCCTCAGCTCTGGAGATCAAATTACCCTTTCCATCTACCAAACGATTATGCGCTGTATCATAGGCAGATTGAGCCTTAGCTATTTTATCACCAACATCTTCCAGTGCATCGACAAAACCTGCAAATTTGTCATACATGTCTCCAGCTCGTTTTGCTATTTCCTGTGCATTTTGATTTTGATATTCATAGCGCCACATATTCTGAATTATTTGTAAATTCATAGTTAATGTAGAAGGACTGACGAGAAAGATACGGCTTTTAAATGCATCCTGAAACAGCTTATCATCATGTTCAAACGCCAACATCAATGCTGGTTCTATTGGGACAAACATCAATACTATATCTAATGAATTAACACCGACTAATTCATCATAGTTCTTCCCTTTTAAATCATTGATATGGGTTCTAATTGAATCAAGATGTTCTTTAATTGCCAGATTTTTTTCTTGTTCATCCTCTGCTGAATAATAACGTTCGTAGGCTTTCAAGGATATTTTTGAATCAATAACTACATCTCTTTTGTTGGGCAAATGTACAACAATATCTGGATAAAATAATTTTCCATCTTCATCACGGTAGCTACCCTGTACTTCATATTCACGTCCATTTTTTAAACCCGATTTTTCCAACACTCTTTCCAGGATAACTTCACCCCAATCTCCTCGTGTTTTACTTTCACCCTTTAAAGCATTAGTAAGGTTAATCGCATCCTTACTCATTTGTTCGTTCAATGATTTCAGGCTGGTAATTTCATGATACAAAGACAAACGATCTTTTGTTTCCTTATCATAAACATCTTCAATTTTTTTACGAAAGTCTCCCAGCTGTTCTCGTAGAGGATTAAGCACTTCACCAATATTGGTCTTATTCTGCTCAGTAAATCGTTTACTTTTTTCTTCCAGTATTTTATTAGACAGATTTTCAAAAGCATCCGTCATTTTCTTTTCAGCCTGACTCAATAAGATCAGTTTTTCTTCTGACAACTTCCTTTCTTCTTCCAGTCTGGTACTCAACTCAGCTATTGTAACTTTATTATCTTCAATATTTTTTTGCTGTTCCTTATTCGAACTTTCACGTTCTCTCAACGCATCATTCAGTTCATCTAGGCGATAATTATTATTCTCGGTACGTTCCGTTTCTACTGCCAACTTACGTTGCAGATCAATATTATCCTTTGATAATTGGGCTACCTTGCTTCTGGACGTTAACCACAAAATAGCCAGAACCAATATAACTACAATAGCCATCACAAGTAATGTTTGCCCGTTTATTGAAATATCTACCATATTGAAATAATCCATTGTCGTGCCTGATGGAAATTGTAATATAAATGCCGCAATACCGCATTGCATCATTATTATTGTTGTTTATAATCAACCTTAACAACCTAAAAAATAACACTTTTTTTAATTAATTCTGACATGAAGCTAAAAGGCATTATTTTCGATGTAGACGGCACCATAGCGGATACCGAGGAAATTCATCGTCAGGCTTTCAATCAAACCTTTAATGAATTTGATATCAATTGGCACTGGTCAGTGGATGATTATCGTAAAATACTTTTCATCTCCGGCGGCAAAGAGCGCTTCAAAAAATTTCTGCATGAAGATAAAGCACTAAAAAATAAAATAGAAAACCCGGAGCGATTTATTCTGGAATTACACAAACAAAAATCGAAATGTTATCGTTCGATACTGGAAAGCGGCGACATTCAACTTCGCCCCGGAGTCATCAGACTAATTAATGAAGCTCGGGACAAAGGAATACAACTTGGTATTGCAACCAGTTCATCGATGGCCAATCTTGCAAGCTTATTTAATAAAACTTTAAATATCGAACCCAATGAGTTATTCAATTCTATAGTAACTAGCGACACAGTACAGGATAAAAAACCATCTCCTGCTGTTTATCAATGTGTCCTTGCGGGACTTGGGTTAGATGCCAATACATGTATTGCTATTGAAGACACACAAAACGGAAACCTGTCTGCGCTTGCTGCTGGCTTACAAACCATCATTACCACGCATGATTATACAATAGATAATAATTTTACCGGTGCAGATATAGTCGCAGACCATCTTGGTGAACCTGATAATGCATTCACAGTGTCTCAAGGAACTGATTACGGTAAATCATTTGTAGATATTGAATTATTGAATAACATTATTTCCAGTAGTAATGTTCAGCCAAATAACAACACATCTAATGTTGTATCAATTAACACACAACCATGACCCTATCTGAATTTCGTTATATCGTTGCAGTAGCAAAAGAATTGCACTTTGGACGTGCGGCAAAGAAATGTTTTGTCAGTCAACCCACCCTGAGTGTGGCAGTAAAAAAGCTTGAAGGAGAATTAGGTGTTACATTATTTGAACGGCATCAACATGAAATTTCAATTACACCTGTCGGTGAAGTCATCATCAAACAGGCGGAATTGATTTTAAATGAAACGAATAATCTAAAGGAAATTTCCAAACAAAATAAAAATGAATTAAAGGGTGATTTGAAACTTGGTGTAATTTACACCATTGGTCCTTATTTATTACCAAAATTGATCCCTGTTATTAATAAACAGGCATCTGAACTTGCTTTAATAATAGAAGAAGATTTTACGAAAAATCTGACCACCAAATTAAAAGCCGGTGACATTGATATCGCTATTCTTTCAAATCCATTTAATGAATCAGGGATCACTACTGAATTTCTTTATAAAGAACCATTTCAGGTTGCTTTACCCGTCGGTCATCCTTTAGCTAAAAAGAAAAAACTTAAGGCGAGTGATTTAACAAACGACACAATGCTGTTACTAAAAGCGGGAAATTGCTTTCGCGAACAAATCGTAGAACTTTGTCCTTCCTGTATTAATCCTTTGGGTACAGACAAAAAGATGCAACAAACATTGGAGAGCAGCTCGATTGAAACCATTCGGCAAATGGTCGCCGCCGGTGTCGGTATTACAATACTACCTGGCTTATCTATAGAAACCCAAACCGGTTTAAACAGTTTACTTGAGTACCGTCCTTTCAGTAATCCCGTGCCCTATCGCGAAATCATTATTGCCTACCGCAAATCCTTCCCGAGAATGAAAACGGTTGAGCTTATTAAAGAGTCAATCGCTAGCTGCAAACTGGAAATTTAATTATTTACTAAATTCTAGAGTGCCTCTAAAAATAGTAATTTTTTCTAGTCGGTTTTTTGCTCCTCGGCTTTGACTCCTATGTCGCTCTACCTCCTGCATCCATACAGTCGTGCACCAACAATAGGCGCTATAGGCGAAACCGACATACAGTACATCGCTGTACATAAGTACAAGAAGGCACCGCGCGCACGACTGCATGGACGCAGAACGATTACAGGGATGTAATCGGCAGAGTCTCGAATCGAGGAACGGAGACCGAGGCAAAGCACTAACGGTAGGCGCTCTTAGGCGACGCCGGGAGCAGTTGCCGAGCCGACGCAGTCACCATGAATAATTCATGGGGAACGGCACATTGAATCGCGAAAAAAGTGCTGTTTTTAGAGGGGCTCTTACTTCTTTAGTACAAGGAACGCTGCGGTATTCCCGCGAATTATTCTAAACAAGAGCGAATCATTCTTTTTATCTACTGCAGATAAAAATTCCTGCAAGCTTTTAACCGATGCTTTATTAACTGACGTAATTATATCGGCCGCTCTAAGACCACTACGCCAGGCGACACTGCCACGCTGCACATTTATAACAGCA
>CAYTIZ010000152.1:0-5705 GCA_964437885.1 uncultured Enterobacteriaceae bacterium | reverse complement strand
ACCGCCACCGCTTCCGCCATTAAATCCGCCACCTCCTCCTCTTGAGGAACTGAAGTTTTGTTCCTGCCGGATCCAGACCCAGAGAAAGAATGACGCGCTGACCGTAAATATCCTCAATAGTTTGTGCAATGATTTTGACGTTTGGATTGAGTAATTCAAAAACACGAATCTCATCATCCTGATGTATAACGAGATCCTTACTATACTCCTCTATTGTCATTATTCTAAAGGTATCATTATCAGAATTTTGTCGGTACCAAAGACCACTGATTCGGCAAATAGATTCGATTGCTTCTTTTAATGAAACATCTTTAAGATAAATACTGACTGTCTTTTTATTTGCTTCCTGAGTAGCAATAATATTTTTACCAGTTTGTTCTGCCAGTACCCGAATCACATCGCCTATTCGCGCATCATTGAATTCGAGTTCGAAAATTCTGTGGCTCGAAGAAGTTGATCCAGTCTGTATTGAACTATCTTGTTCAACAACTACCGCCTTAACCGACACAGAAAACAACATCAGTAAAGATAAAACATAAAATGTAATGGTTATTTTTTTCATTGTTATCGTACTATTAAAATATTTCCAAGCCTGCCAGCCTGAACAGTTACTGTCAGTCTCGAAATATTAATGATTTTGATTGCTGCATTTGGATCCATATGGTTATAACTGATTTCATCTCCCACCCTGACCATATGAACCTCATCTTTACCCACTTCCAGTAATGCCAACAGATCTTCCTCTTGCCTCGATTCTGAATATATAATGCCTTTGACTTTCAGCATGGGGATCTTTGTATTGTTAATATCTGGCAAAAAAGATGAGCCAAAGCCCAGTCCACTTGATCGATTATTTCCTGCTTGATTCGATAAATTAAACGGATCACGAATAGTAGAAGCGATATCATCCGCCCTGACATTCATGCTAAAACCCTGTAAATTATTACGGAGAAAATTACTGGCTTTTTCTGTGTATTGACTTAAGTCGAAGTTATCGACCGAACGATTTATTTGTTCGGTTATGTCATTCTCATTGTAATTTTCCATGGATTTTTCTTTTAGTTCTCTGGATTCCGACAGAGTGCCGATTACTTTTTTGACTTGATCAATAATATTTACATTATCTTCTGCACTTAAATGCGCAGGGAATATTGATGCTATTAATATTAGAATTTTTGCTTTTGTCATATCCTATGCCCCTGCAGTTAATGACAGCACGGCTTGAAAAAAACCATAGTAAATAAAACCAACAATGCCACCGATCAACACAATTGAAACCGGTTCAACCATGTTCGCCAACATTTTTGTCTTGGCTCGCAAGTCATCTTCATAATAGGTTGAAGCTTCATCCAGTATCTGCACCAGATTTCCTGAACGTTCTCCGACAATCACTAATTGATGTAATAAAGGCGTGATACCCGAACGGTCAAAACTGGCAGCCAGATCTTTACCATGCAGGATATCTGTCGATGCAGTGTCAATGGAATCCGATATAACTTTATTACCTATCATGTCGGAAATAATGCGGAGTGATTCAACCACAGGGATACCGCTTTTTAACAGTAAACTCAAACCCCAGCTAATTTGTGCCATAGAGGCAGAACTGATTGTCGCACCAATTACCGGGACAGAAAGAATCGTATTATCAATGGAGTACCTGACCCGAGGCTTTCGGTAAAAAATTATAAAACAGACAATGCTGACAATTATTCCAATAATTAAAAACAACCAGTAATTATTAAAAAATATACCAATATCGATCATTAACTGGGTTGCTGGCGGAGGTTGTTTTCCGGAATTCAATAAAAAGCCCTGGAATTTTGGAATGATATAGATCAACAAGAAAACAAATACGCCACCCGCAGCTAACAATGTAAACGCGGGGTACATCATTGCCGACATGACCTGATTTTTGAGTTCTGCTTTGTGCCCGATATAATCAGCAATACGCAACAAGGCAATATCAATTTCGCCACTTGTTTCTGCACTTCGTATCATCTGCACCGCAAGATTCGAAAAAATATGGCTATGTCTCTCTATTGCATGTGAAAATGATTCACCACTTTTTATTTTTCGATTAATTAATATTGTAATGCGACGCATTCGCCCCGTTTGCATCTTTGTGATGATATCAAGTGCTTCGGTGATCGATATACCGGAACGCAACATCAAGGCAAGCTGTTTGAAAAAAAATACTTTATTTGCCGTTGTAACAGGCAATAATTCAGATAATTCCATCCATGCATCTTTTTTATCAAACTCCTCCTGCTCTTTTGCTTCCTCATCTTGCTTAAGTTTAAGTACATGCAATCCACGTTGCCTGAGTTGTTGCGCGACGATATTTTGATCTGTTCCTTGAATAAACCCGCTTTTTTCTATGCCCTTTTCATCCAGGGCATTGTAATTAAATGTTTTCATACTACTATCGCCAAACGTTGCAGTTCTTCCAGACTGGTTAAGCCTTGAATAAATTTGCGCCGACCGTCATCAGTCAGACTGGCATAGCTTTCAGCTAAATTAATAATTTCATCTTCTGATAAACTTTTAGTTATGGCTTCTCTGACCAAAGCATCAACCCATAATATTTCAAACAATGCGATACGTCCGTGATAACCGGTAGCGGAACAATGTGCACATCCCACAGGCTGATATAGGTTTTTTGTTTCGTCATCATCTAACTGTAGAAACTCTTTGTGGGACTCAGAGATTTCAAAGGGTTCACGACAACGCATACATAATTTTCTTGCCAAACGTTGTGCAATCGCTGCAACCAGTGTTGAAGCAATTAAAAAAGGTTCCGCACCAATATCACGTAAACGATGAATACAACCTACAGCGGTATTAGTATGTAAGGTAGAAAACACCATGTGTCCTGTCATTGCTGCCTTCATAGCAACATCGGCAGTTTCTCCATCACGGATCTCACCCACCATTATGACGTCCGGGTCATGTCGTAAAAAACTTCGGAGCGCACCAGCAAAATTGACTTTTACACCAACCTGAAGCTGGGAAATAGTCTCGATAGGTTGTTCAACAGGATCTTCTGCTGTAAGTATATTAATGCTGGGTGAATTAATTTCTTTTAGCGCAGCGTAGAGTGTTGTTGATTTGCCGCTACCTGTCGGACCTGTTAGTAAAATCATACCGTGCGGAAGTTGAATCACTTTTTTAAACCTGTCCAGTTCAACATCATCCATACCAAGTTGTTTCAAACTAAATAGTTTTGTTTCTGTACCTAATAAACGTAGTGTTGCCCGTTCACCAAATCGAGTCGGCATGGTGGCAACGCGGATATCGAATTCAACGCCGTTTTCAATCCTGTGCGACATACTGCCATCCTGCGGTATTCGCGTTTCTGCTATGTCCAGACGAGACAATACTTTAATACGGCTGATCAAACCGGCCGCCTGTTCCAGATTGTAGCGATTAGACATTTCCTGCAAACGCCCATCGACACGTATACGCACCATCATTTGTTCCTTAAGGGTTTCAAAATGGACATCGGATGCGCGATGTAAATAGGCCTGATCAAGTATGTCATTAAGTTCCTTTACCGGATCAAGTTCATCAAGCTCGATGTCAGAAGTATCCACGAGTGGATTCAGCGCAGGTTCCAGTTTATTTAACGCAGTATTCAACGCACGCGGGTCGGCCAAATAAAATTCAATTTTCCCTTTTAATGTTTTTTCAAATTGCCGCTTAAGACTGTTGTCGGGAGCTACAGAACAGGCGATATGAATGTTTAACTCATCTCCTACTATAGAAACTGGAAATATGTTTCGTGATTTCAAGATTCCATAACCACATTTTCTGGCTACTTTAATATTGGGATGTAAATTAGCGGCGGTTAAAAACTGAAGTTCATGATATTCGGCATAGGCATGATAAAAGCTGGCTTCTGGTATGCGATGCGTAAAACCAAGTGTCGTTAACAAATCACGTTGATCACGGCGCGCAATCATCTTGGCCTGATTTACATCATGTTCACTCAATAAACCTTCACTGACGGCTGCCTGCAACATTGCTTTTTCCTGAATCATGAAGCTTTGCCGCTTGCAAACTGAGAATCAACTTGCTTCATACTGACAAGTTCCCTTAATTGCTCAGGTCGTGATGTGAATTCCAAACCCTGATCCAGACTGATTTGCTTGTTAATAATTCGATCAGCAATGGCATGTTCAAGCGTCATATTGCCAATATCCTTTCCGGTCTCCATAACAGAGCGAATTTGTTCCGGTTTATGTTCTCGAATCAGGTGTGCAACAGCATGATTCACCCATAGGATTTCATTGATAGGAACACGCCCATCACCATTAATATTCTTGACCAGTCTTTGCGTAATAACAGTACGTAATACTGTAGAGAGTTGTGCACGAACATTCGCCTGTTCAGGTCCCGGAAAGCTACCAATCATTCGATCTACGACACCGACAGCATCATTAGTATGTAGAGTGGAAAAAACCAGATGACCCGTTTCAGCAACCATTAGTGCAGCACGCATGGTTTCAAGATCGCGCATCTCCCCGACCAGAACCACATCCGGATCTTCACGCAGGGCACCGCGCATGGCTTCGGCAAATGAAGGAACATCCGTCCCCAGTTCACGCTGGTGAACCACAGCCATTTTGTTCTGATGGATAAACTCAACCGGATCTTCAATCGTCAAGATATGACAGGGACGAGTTTCATTGATTGTATTGATAACACTGGCAAGTGTTGTCGATTTACCACTGCCTGTTGCACCCGTCATCAAAACCAGGCCATCCTGAAGTTTTGCTAACTTATGTAATTGTGACGGAAGGTTCATTTCTTCAATCGTCAGCATTTGTCCATTCAACCAACGAATTGCGAATGCCAGAGAACCACTTTCATAATAAATATTAATTCGAAAACGCTCACTTTCTTCACTTGTGTAACCAAGATCATAACTACGACGTTGCTGTAAATGCTCGATTTGTTCCTTTCTCAACAACAAAGAAACAATGTTATTTAAATCACTATCATCACTTATCGGATAGGTTTCCAGGGTCAGCAGATCACCATGTTGACGCAGAGAGGGTTTATAACCTTTTGATAGATGTAAGTCCGAACCACCATGATTAGTCAGTTCTTTGAGTAAGGTTTGAAAGCTCGCGTTATCCATAATCAGATTGCCAGAGTAATATCTGTAATAACGAGACGAAGACCGTTATAGGTGTTCTTGTCATCAGCCGTTATACTGAGCTTGGAAATTAAGACACCGTAATCAAATGTCTGCAATTCCTTAATGAAATCATAGGTAGATTGAAATGTACCTCGTAACTTGAGCCTGTACATTCTTCTTTGTAGTTTATTATTTGCAAGCTTGTTGCTTAGCGCATTTTTGGCAGATGCTTTTTTATTTTTCCTTTTAACTTTTTTCTTAGTCAAGCCAGCCTGCGTAATATTAGTAATCTCACTACCCATGATGGATACAAGCGGTTTCATCTCATTCTTCTTGCTCAGTATCCTTAAACGGTTACTTTCCGCTGCAACTGTTATATCTGTAATCTGTTGCAACAGTGCTTCCTTATCACTCAAATCTATAAATTGAAGATCAAATCCTTGCAAATTTTGTCTTTCGATCTCCAGCTTTTTTTCCTGTTCCTTAACCTGTTTACTGATATGGCTTGAGGGTTTCGCATTGCCGGTTTCTTTGTCCAGTTTCTTTAGCTTAATTGATTCTT
>CAYTIZ010000151.1:0-5752 GCA_964437885.1 uncultured Enterobacteriaceae bacterium | reverse complement strand
AACTCAGCGAATGCGATTTAATTATTGAGGCCATTGCTGAAAATATAGAATGGAAAAAAGATCTGTACGGAAAAATCAACGGTGTGATTAAAGAGGAGGCAATACTTGCAACGAATACTTCTGGTTTGAGTATTAATCTTCTGGCAGATATTTTACCGGAAAATTTACGTCAAAATTTTCTTGGTATACATTTCTTTAACCCGCCACGTTACATGCATCTGGTTGAACTCATTCCCTGTAATAACACAAATAATGATGCACTAATTGCATTAGAACAGTTTCTTGTGACGACATTGGGCAAGGGTGTTGTGGTTGCAAAAGACACACCCAACTTTATTGCAAATCGAATTGGTGTATTTAATTTGATTGCTACCATTCATCATGCGCAACAATTAAATATTCCTTTTGAAGTTGTCGATCAGATAACGGGCAAACCCATGGCACGAGCCAAGTCAGGCACCTTCCGTACCATGGACGTGGTCGGTCTGGACGTATTGGCGCATGTTATCAAGACTATGGAAGATAATCTCAATGACGATCCCTGGTTGCAATACTATCCGTTGCCAGACTTTATTAAACGATTGATCGGTGAAGGTGCGCTTGGACAAAAAGCGGGTAAAGGACTCTATGTTAAAAAAGGCAAACAGGTATTCAATCCAAAAGAAAATAAATATGTCGATGCGAATGGGCAAATGGATGACTCGTTAGCGACTATCTTTCGAGAAAAAGATTGGGCTAAACGCTTTAAGGCCTTACAAGAATCCTCATCAGAACAGGCACAGTTTATCTATAGGACATTATTGGATTTATTCCACTATTGTTGTTTCCATCTTCAAGACATTGCCTCAAATACAGCTGATGTCGATCTTGCTATACGTTGGGGTTTTGGCTGGCAAGAAGGGCCGTTTGAGATCATGCAGGCTATTGGCTGGACATCGTTGATTGATACTCTAGAGCAACATATCAAAGATGGTAAGACCATGAGCGATGCTGCTTTACCGGACTGGACTAAAGAACTTAGTGAAGTTCATAAGCAGGATGGATCCTGGTCGCCAACAGAAAATAATTATTTACCCCTACGCGATAATCCGGTTTATGAACGCCAGATCGTACGTGAAAACGTTGTCTCTTCTGATGCTACATTGGGTACAACACTCTTTGAGAATGACAACACAAGATTGTGGCAACGTGGCGATGACATCGCGATACTATCCTTCAAGACAAAGATGCATTCGATTCATGAAGGTGTATTGGACAGCGTCATGCAGGCTTGCGAAGAGGCTAGTAATAATCATGCTGCGTTAGTGCTCTGGCACCCTACAGCACCGTTTGCAGTGGGTGCCGATCTAAGTCAGGTTGGTGAACAACTACGAGCCGGTAATATCGCCGGAGTCGAAAGTATCGTTACAAAATTTCAACAAGCTAGTATGGCACTCAAACATTGTCACGTACCGACCGTTGCCGCAGTACAGGGTCTGGCTCTGGGTGGTGGTTGTGAGTTTCAGATGCACTGTAATGTTACTGTTGCTGCGATGGAATCCTACATCGGTTTGGTCGAAGCCGGTGTCGGTCTATTACCTGCTGGAGGTGGTTTAAAAGAACTGGCACTAAAGGCTATGCATAGTGCCGATGGTAAAGATATCTTTCCCTATATTCAGGCTGCCTTTGAACTCACTGCCATGGCCAAGGTTTCTGCCAGTGGGCTTGATGCTAAAAGCCTGGGGCTGCTATCACCTGTGGATGTCGTGATTGCTAATCCTCATGAGTTATTACATGTTGCTCTACATCAAGCCAGAGCATTAGCAGAAAGCGCGAACCAACCACCACGCAGTGATGAATTGATTAAGGTTACAGGTAAGACGGGCAAGGCTACTTTGATGATGATGGCCACTAACATGCTCGAAGGTCATTTCATTTCACCGCATGATTACAAGATTGCTGAAAGTATTGCCACGGTGTTGACCGGAGGTGATGTGGAAAGCGGTTCTTTAGTTAGCCAGGACTGGTTGTTAAAACTTGAACGTGACTATTTTATTGAATTAATCAACACAGAAAAGACCCAGCAACGAATTGTGCATACTTTAAAAACCGGTAAACCATTGCGTAACTAACCGAGGGATAGAATTGTGAGTCAGACTTTACAAGATGTTTATATCGTAAAAGCATTAAGAACGCCGGTAGCAAAATACAATGGCAAATTTAAATATACTCGCCCTGATGACCTCCTCTCTCATGTACTGAAGGGCGTAGTAGCTGATACACCGGAATTAAATACGCGTATTGAAGATGTGATTATTGGCTGTGCAATGCCAGAGGCCGAACAAGGCATGAATGTAGCACGTATTTCAACTTTGTTAGCAGCTTATCCAGATAATGTACCTGCTATTACTATTAATCGTTTTTGTTCTTCCGGTTCTCAGGCTGTTGCCATGGCCGCAGATCGCATTCGTGTTGGTGAAGCGGATGTCATGGTTGCTGGCGGTACCGAATCTATGACCATGATTCCGATGATGGGTAATAAAGTGGCTATGAATCCAAAAGTGTTTACCGATGATAATATTGCGATTGCTTATGGTATGGGTATTACAGCTGAAAAAGTTGCCGAACGCTGGAAGATCAGCCGTGAAGCTCAGGATCTGTTTGCTGTTGAATCACACCGTCGTGCAATCGCTGCCACCGAGGCAGGTTATTTTAATGATGAGATCCTCGACTACGAAGTGGATTTATCTTTTCAATTACCGGGTAAGCTGGAAACGTCACAGCAGAGTTATGTTGTTAGCCAGGATGAAGGCCCACGTCCCGATTCCACTCCTGAGGCATTGGCAAAATTAAGAACAGTATTTAAGGCGGACGGTAGCGTTACCGCAGCAAACTCATCACAAATGTCCGATGGTGCTGCCGCAGTATTGCTGGTTAGCGAAAAAATTCTCAAAGAATACAATCTGGAACCTATTGGTCGTTTTATGACTTCAGCCGTGATTGGTGTAGCACCTGAGGTAATGGGAATAGGTCCGAAAGAGGCTATTCCACTATGTTTAAAACGTGCTGGATTGAAACAGAATCAACTGGACTGGATAGAATTAAACGAGGCATTTGCCGCGCAGGCATTAGCAGTCTGTAATGAACTAGAATTAGATAGAGACAAGGTCAATCCCAATGGCGGTGCTATTGCCTTAGGTCATCCGCTAGGCGCAACCGGTGCAATACGTACAGCAACAATGATGCACGGATTAAAACGTACTGGAGGAAAATACGGCATGGTATCCATGTGTATTGGAACCGGTATGGGCTTTGCTATGATCTGTGAGTCATTCCAGTAAATGTAATATGGATATAAGATCATTTTTAAGCAATATTCTGGAATTCATTAAACGGATATTCAAACAATTATTCGGTAATGAAACTACCTCTACAGAGGAAGTACTCCCTGTGGAGAAATCACCCTGGCTAGCTCAATATGAAGAAGGTGTCCCGGAGACAATAAGCCTCGGTCAGTATAATTCATTGAATGATATTATTAATTCAGCTTGTCATGAATTTTCGCAGCGTACTGCATATTCAAACATGGGAGCCAAACTCAGTTATGCAGAAGTTGATCAACTCAGCAAACAATTTGCTGCCTACTTACAAGAGGAGGTAAAACTTAAGAAGGGTGATCGTGTGGCCTTAATGATGCCTAATATTTTGCAATATCCGATAGCCTTGTTTGGCGCGCTTCGCGCAGGCGGTATTGTCGTTAATGTGAACCCGATGTATAGCCCGCGAGAACTTGAACATCAACTCAACGACTCTGGAGCCAGGGTTGTTATTATCCTGGAAAATTTTGCGCATACGCTTGAGAAAACCATCGACAAGGTCAAGCTGGATCACATTATCGTAACCTCAGTCGGCGATCTATTTCCCTTTCCCAAATCAAAAGTTGTAAATTTTATGGTGAGTAAGGTTAAGCGGATGGTGCCTAAATGGAAGTTGGCAGAATATAGTCGTTTCAATAAAGTATTAGCAAAAGGCAAACATCTTTCCTTATCTAGTGTTGAATTAAAACAGGAAGATATTGCATTTTTACAATACACAGGTGGTACTACAGGCGTTTCTAAAGGGGTCATGTTGAGTCACAGGAATATGATCGCCAATATTCTGCAATCATCCTTATGGGCTAACCCCTCCATGAAACATGCAGATCCTGGCATCACCATCACTGCATTGCCGCTGTATCATATCTTTGCTTTGACTGTCGCTTTTTTTATGCCATTGAAACATGGCGACGAAGTAATATTGATCACCAACCCTAGAGATTTTCGTGGTTTTATTAACCTGATTAAAAAAACGGGTTTTACAAGCTTGATTGGTGTCAATACATTATTCAATGCCATGTTAAATACTAAAAATTTTGAAGAAGTTGATTTTAGTAATTTAAGATGGTCGATTGGTGCGGGTATGGCGGTGACACATGATGTTGCCCAGCGCTGGCATGACACGACAGGTTGTCATATTACCCAGGGCTATGGTCTGACAGAAACCAGTCCCGTTGCCACCGTTAATCCCTTATACATAAAAGAGTTCAATGGTTCCATCGGTATCCCCGTGTCCAGCACCGAGGTTGCTGTTATGGATGATTCTGGTCAATCCGTTGCCGCTGATGAAGTGGGTGAAATCTGTATACGTGGTCCGCAGGTGATGGAAGGTTATTGGCAAAGACCGGAGGAAACAGAAAAAGCATTCTTCGAAGGTGGCTGGTTCAGAAGCGGTGATGTAGGGCATATGAACGAAAAAGGTTTTGTTTATTTAGCCGATAGAAAAAAAGACATGATCATTGTCTCTGGTTTTAATGTTTTTCCAAACGAAGTAGAAGATATTCTAGCTTTGCATCCTGGGATTAGAGAAGCTGCTGTTGTTGGTTTACCGCATGAGGAAAAAGGAGAAGTTGTCGAGGCTCACATCGTTCTAGATTCGAAAGAATTGACTGAAGACGGGATTATAGAACATTGCCGTGATTATCTTACGGGCTATAAAATCCCAAAACATTTCGTGTTTCATACTGAACTTCCGAAAACCAATGTCGGTAAAGTCTTACGCAGAGCATTAAGAACTGAAACAGAAACAACAAATGATGAACATTCATAGCCTGTTTCAAAATTAATAAGGAAATGTTTCCTTGGAATAATGGTGCCCTGAGCAGGAGTCGAACCTGCGGCCTTCCCCTTAGGAGGGGGACGCTCTATCCAGCTGAGCTACCAGGGCTTTAAAAAATTGCAATTTCCCCACGCTTATCAGGCGAAAATGAAAAGAGTTGGTCAGAGACAATAATAACCTGATTTAAATGATAAGTGACAGATCAAAATCAAATCCAGATAAAGGTATAGTAGAATCTCAATATCATTTTGGATAATTATTTTTCAAAGTAGCTTGATATTCCACCATGCATAAATGTAAGGATTTGATATGGCTGTTAACTTAATTGAATTACAGAAAAAACGTTGGTTAATTAATTATTGTTCCGATTTTAATGGGATTTATTAGTCATTCTTGTTAAAACAAGCAAACAACCTGTTCAATCACCAGTTTCAGAAACTTCACGTTTAGTCAGGATTATTGAAGCTCCCATTGTTGAGCTTGTGCCAGGTGCGGTGGTTTATGGCAGCGTTGTTCCTGGTGTGACGCTTGATGTTGTTGCCGAAGTCAATGGCAAAATTATTGAGATGCTGCCAAATTTAAAGAAGGACAGTATTGTTCATGCAGGCAGTGTTCTTTT
>CAYTIZ010000150.1:0-5764 GCA_964437885.1 uncultured Enterobacteriaceae bacterium | reverse complement strand
AATGCCGTGAGCGCATGGATGCGCAAGAGCGGCCTATAAATATGCATTTTCAGGTGTCACGGGTATATATCCGATACCAACAATTTGCGCCTTTGTGTCAAAAGCGCGAACACTGTTTTGTCCTCCCACAAGGGAAGGGAAGGGAAGGGAATATAAATTCCTTTATATCCTTTTCTTTTTCTTGCTCGTTTATTTCGGACATATTGTAATTATATACTATTAGTAATTACGCCAACAATTTATTCGTTTACAGCACCCTTTCAAACAAGATTTTTCGTCGCCTGATTTATGTTGTCCCTTTGTTTAGAAACCGAGCTTAATCCAAACTCATCCAGGATACTAAATAACGCTGGAACAACCAGTAATACAAGCACTGTCGTAACAAGCAAACCGAAGACGATACTCGTAATCAATGGAATCAATATCTGTGCCTGTGTACTCTTCTCAAACAATAATGGCATTAAACCGGCAATGGTCGTTACTGAAGTAAGTAATATTGCTCGAAAACGTTCACGACTAGCCATCTTTGCCGCTTCTATAACGCTATGACCCTCTCGTGCTCTTAGCTTTAAGAATTCAACTAATAAAATAGAATCATTAACAACAATACCGGAAAGTGATACAAACCCCATTATGCTAGGCATGGACAAATCAAGCCCCATAATCAAATGTCCCCAGACAACGCCTATCAGTCCCAGTGGGATCGCAACCATAACGACCATAGGTTCAATGTAACTTCGAAATTGAAAACTTAATAAAACAAAGACACCGACAAGGCCAATCATAAAACCACGACGTATTGACGCAGCCGTTGTTGCTCCGGAATCAGCCTGCCCTTCAATCGATATATCAATAGTCGGATAACGTGCAAACAATTCAGGAAAATAATTAGCTTTAGTGTGATTTATAATTGAAATTGCATTTGCAAATTGAGTATCAACATCACCCTGAATAGTAATCGTTCGCTTGCCATCAATACGATTAATGCGAGCATAGCCCCGTGTATAATTAATATCAGCAACAACAGATAGAGGCACCAGCTTGCCATCCGAAGTTATAATTCTAAAATCTTCAAGGTCATTCAACTTGTCCTGATCAAAATCACTCAAACGTACATTAATTTCATAGGACTCCTGACCCACCTGTATCTCACTTGTCGTTGAACCATAAAAACTGGCGCGCAATTGATTTGCAATGCCTGATGCATCCAAACCCAGTGCAAGCACGCCTTCACGTAGCTGTAATCTTATTTCAGGTTTACCGGGGCGTAGGTCATCTGATAAATCCTGAACACCCTGATATCGTCCTAACCATCTCTGCAATTCCAATGATGCGGCCTTTAATGTTTCAATATCAGCACCACTTAAACGCATATCAATTGCCATTCCTGCCGGACCAATAACAGGTTCTTTATAATTAATACTTAACACATCAGCTAGTTCACCGACTTCAGTTCGCCAATCATTAATAATATTATCAATTTTACCAACACGAACTTCCGCTGTTAGCAAATCAGCAACTACTGTCGCAACATGTGCGCCTGACTCATTGGCATCAATATTTTTATTGAAACTAACACTGGTATTAATCACCAATGATTTCTGTTCAATTTGTTCTAGAGTGTATTTATCGTTTACACGATCCAGTGCATTGCTAATCTTTTCTACAATGGCTTCCATTCGCCAAAGCGGAGTTCCTTGTGGTAACAGTATACGTGCCTCAATCACATCGCCTTCAATATCAGGGAAAGCCTGAAACTTCAATTTACCACTTGCAATCATGCCAAGTGAAAGCAGAAACACGCCGACGACAATACCAAGAAATACATAACGCCAGTGAATAACCGTATCAACGGCTTTGCCCAGATACTCATGTCGAAGATGCTCTATAAAGCTATCAAACTTTTTCCTGAATTTATTGGAGGCATCATTTTCATGATGAGCCAAGGCATGGCCCAAATGTTGAGGCAATATTAAAAATGCTTCTATTAAGCTAACTACCATCACCATAATCAAGGCAACAGGTAAGACCTTAAGAACCTTACCGATATCTCCTTCAATAAATGCTAAAGGACCAAAGACAGCAACCGTTGTTAAAAAAGATGAGATAACACCAGGCATAACCTGTTTTGTACCATCGATAGCTGCCTGCAGAGCTTTTTTCCCTTTATGAAGATGAGTTGCAATATTTTCAGCGATAACTATCGCATCATCCATCAACAACCCTACTGCGATTAACAAGGCCACCATTGTTATCATGTTGATGGAATATCCCAACATCGCCATCATTGCTAATCCACCCAGAAATGAAACGGGTAAACCCATTACCACCCAAAATGAAAAGCGAATCCTAAAGAATAACCATAAGGTCAGAAATACCAGTATTAAACCCTGCAGGCCATTCGTCACCAACATTTGCAATCGATCTTGAACAACCGAAGCAATATCCTGTGTAAGAATAAATTTCACATTAGCCGGTGCACGCAACTGTTCCTGTTCAACAAAAAATTTTACCGCATTAACAACTTCAATAATGTCTTGTTGTTTTGTTTTGGTAATTTTTAAAAGTGCTGCACGTGATCCATTAAATAATATTTTGTCTTCATCAAGTTCAAACTGATCCGTTATTGTTGCTATATCACCCAACCTGATTTCAGCGCCAGTAGTTCCACTGAATATAATTAACTCTTCAAGTTCTCTGGGTGTTTTGCGTTCATCGTCAAATCGAATCAGAATATCCCTCTGTTTTGTTTCAATTCCTCCCGCTGAAATATTGATGTTCTGCCGCGATATCCTGTCTGCAATATCTATCATGCTCAGGCCGTATTGCCGTATAACTAATGCCGGGATTTGAATTCGTAATTGATGATCAGAAAACCCTTGAATGTCGACTTGAGACACGTGCTCCAGTTCTTGTAATCGATCCTTTATTTCTTCTGCATAGGCTTTTAAATGACTGACGGACATAGGGCCGGTAATGGCGATTGATACAACCGGGTCAGTACGCCCTAGCTGCTGGATAATAGGTAATTCACTTTGCTCAGGAAAATTATCGATCGCCTCAACTTCGGTTTTAACATCATCGAGGAAGCGAGACATATCGTTTCCTTCAATCATTTTTATTACCGCAATGCCAACTCCTTCTCGTGATTCACAACGTATCTCTTCAACATTGCTTATCCCATCTGCTGCATCTTCAATACGTTGACATACTGCCTCTTCGACATCTTCTGCACTTGCTGCAGGATAAACAACACGCACTTCAACTTCCTGCGGCGAAAAATCAGGGAACGTTTCACGTTTTAATTTTGGTATTGTCAGTAAACCAATACTGATCAACATCAGCATCAATAAATTTGCTGCTGTTGGATGACTGGCAAAATATCGGATCATTTGGATATTCCTGTGGCAATAGAAATTAATTCATTTTTTACTTCTTCATCCTCTATGCCGCTGAGCAACATGCCATCGATAGCAGGAATAAGATCCGAGACAATGATTTTATCCATAGCATCAAGACCTGATGCGATCGATACAAACTCAGATTGTACGATTCCAGTTTCTACCTTTCTTATTTCCAAGCGATTTTCATTATTTAATAAGTAAACCTTATCTTCATGCAAGGCAATGCGCGGAATAACAATCTGGTTTGCAATTGCTTTACCCTGAATATCAACCTCTACAAACATTCCTTTGATTAAAGGCGGACGGACGCCCGGAATAACTTTTTTATAAGGATCATTAACTTCAACAATGACTCCCAATGTTCGAGTTACTGGATCAACGACATCATTCATCCGAACAAATCGTGCATCCCATTCCACATTAATTTCTTGTAAACGTACCTTCGCCTTAAAACCTAATATTTTTTCAAATAGATCATCACTAATCTCAATTGTTGCAACATCACTAACAGGAATAAGTGGCCGAATACGAGAAATAGGTATTTGTGCGGTGACTTCGACTTTATCAATTCCATTGACTATAGTCATCACATCGCCTACACGTACATATTGACCAACTTCAATATTAACTTCTGCAATTCGACCATTAAAAGACAGTGATATCGTTGTATTTTTCAGATCAAGTTCCGCACTCGCTAATTGTGCTTCATAACCTGCGAGTTTTGCTTGCAAGAGTCTGCGTTCTATTGGTATTAAATTAAGTGTGTTCTTTAATGATTGAACACTTTGTAATTGAGTAAGATAGGTGCGTTCCTGCTGATCGAGCGTTGAACGGGATACCGCACCTTTTTTAACAATATTTGCTAAACGATCCCGTTCTTTCTTAGTAAATTCGAGCGATTTATTTTCAATCTCAAGAGATGTTCGCGTATTTTTCTCTTCAACATAAGTCTCGTCGAATTGCGCACGTGTTGATTGGATACTGGTTTCTATTTCGACAATTGCCAGTTCATATTCTATCGGATCAATTTTTAGCAGAACGCTACCTGCTTGAACAATACTGCCCTTCTTTAGGTTTGGCAGTATTTCAATGATTTTGCCATCGACTTCGGCAACAGCATCGAGTGTCACACTCGGAACAACACTGCCATAGCCCACTGCACTTGGCACAATATCAACAATGGGAACTTCAATAATCCTGACTAATCGTGACATTTCTGAAACTGCTGATTGAACAGGTTGTTTGCTTGTTTTAACGAGAATGATTGTAACAACAAGCCCCATTAAAATTGGAACAACAACTAACCAGCGATTTTTCTGTAGTTCAATTAAATTCATCACCATTTTAAATCCTTATTATAATGAGTGTATTTAGTGGATTATTGACTAGAGTTTAAACTGTCTGAATTCAGTCAAAATGATAAAGAAATTCTACTACATTCTATTGAATATTCCTTGTCAATTAACTATTTCTACGCAAAATCAAAAGCGTTATATCATCGGATAGCTCCTCTGCCTGATATTCTGTTACTCGTTCAATTATGTTGTTACATATATCCTCAGTTGTTTTACCAGCAGACTCTGATAACAGTTTTGTAAAATTATCATTTCCAAAAAACTGTTTCTCTGGAGAACGAGCTTCAGGTATTCCATCGGTGTAAAGGACTAAATAATTATCAGGTTCTAGTACAATACAATTATTATCATATAATGCATCATCCAACATCCCGACAATTGTACCAGTTGCATCGCCACTACTCTTCACCTCGCCTCTTTCATTAATAATATAAGTTGGATGATGACCTGCATTAGAATAGGTAAGTGTTCCGCTTATTGTGTCATAACACCCCAAAAATATAGTAACAAAGACTGATGGCGTTCGACCGTCTATTAATAAACGATTCGTTTCTTCAAGTATCTGACTTGGTGACTTACCTGATTTTGACAGATTCCGAATGATCGTACCGATTATGGCTCTGACTATAGCAGCAGGTAATGCTTTTCCAGAAGCATCTGCCATGATAATCATTAATGTATTTTCATTAATAAAGAAAAAATCATAAAAGTCTCCAGAAACATTTCTCTGAATTATCTAAAGAAATAAATCAACCACTTGTAACCCATAAGAATTTTTTGAAGACTCTAGCTTGAATTCTCCAAGGTTGTAATCAACTAAAGTCATCAGAATATTACAATCGCCAGCAATATTTTTTCTCAGACAAATCTTCTTTAATGATATTTGCTAGACGATCCAGTTCTTTTTTAGTAAATTCGAGTGATTTATTTTCAATCTCAAGAGATGTGCGCGTGTCGATTTAATACTGGTTTCTATTTCTACAATTGCCAGTTCATACACTGTCG
>CAYTIZ010000149.1:0-5811 GCA_964437885.1 uncultured Enterobacteriaceae bacterium | reverse complement strand
CAACGACAACGGTTAAGTTATAGGTTGGCGTTCCATCTGATCGTGCAATAATTAAGTCATCCAGCTCACTGTTTTCAAAAACAACTTTTCCTTGCACCCGATCATCAACAATAATTTGTCCATCAACAGGAGTCTTAAAGCGAATAACCGAGTTACTGTCAGTCAGGTTTAATCTTCGACAATGACCATCGTACCGTGGCTTCTCACCACGAGACATTGCTTCATCTCTAATCTGCTCTACCCGTTCTTTTGAACACGTACAACGATAGGCATGCCCTGCTTCTAATAATTGCTCAATAACTTCTTGATAACGATCAAATCGGTGCGTCTGATAAAAAGGTCCTTCATCATGATTAAGACCTAGCCACTCCATACCGTCCAGAATGACTTGAACAGCTTCATCAGTAGAACGTTCACGATCCGTATCTTCAATACGTAAAATAAATTTTCCATTATTGTGTCTTGCATATAGCCAGGAAAATAAAGCCGTACGAATACCACCAATATGTAATAAACCAGTAGGACTAGGCGCAAAACGTGTTTTCATTGTCATTAGTATTATTAAGAGTATAAGTTTATTGTTTCGTGCCTATAGCACACCAGTACGGCGCAATATCGGAAAATTGAATATCAGTTAGCCCAGCATCTTCCAGCATTTTTTTTATTTGAATTTGAGTAAATCGATTTTCCAGTCGCGTACCAAATCGATCCAGCGCATCAGTCCTCATCGTATAAAAACTTTTAGCACGATATTCGGTTAACGGTACATTATTAACATCTACTCCAATTTTCTCAGTCAACAAAGTTAATCTTGCTAATGGATAATAAACAGTAGCAGCTATGATATTGCTCAACGGATACTTGATAAAAAAAGGCATTCTGGAAATAACTCTTCTAAAAATATCCGAACATTTCCATATTAAAGAAAACCACTTTGGCCGATTATCAAATGCATAATAAAGATAGATTAAAAAAGGCGCGCCAGATTTTAATTTAGTAGTGCAATTCTTTATCGCTTCTGCGGTATCAGGCAAATGATGCAAAACACCTAAAGAATAAGCAAAATCCAGTGAATCATCCGGGATAGGTAATTCATCAATTTTAGCTTGTATAACGCGGCAATTACTCTTGTCTGCCAAGTTCCTTTTAGCAACATGTGTGACTTTATCACTCGCATCAATACATATAAGTGAATTGACTTTATCCGATACAAATCTTGCCCACCGACCTGAACCACAACCAAAATCAGCACCTAGCCCATTAGTAATACTTTCATCCCATGATAACAATTTAAAGTAATCTAAAAACTGTTTTTCAAGTTCATCATGATTTACTGAAGATTGATCGTAGGCGGCCCATTCGTCACCAAAATCATCAATAACATTCGAATCATAGTTTTCTTTCGTCATGATCGATGGTCAAGTCGTGCTTAAATTATGCCGGCAATTCTTTAAACAACCAAGGAGTCACCTTTTCCCTGCTATGTTCATATTCACGAATTTCATCTGCATGGTCTAAAGTAAGACCAATATCATCCAGACCTTTAAGCAAACGTTCTTTCAAATCTGAGTCAATATCAAACTCAAATCTTTCTTTTTCCTGAGTTTCTATAAACTGTTCTTCAAGATTAACTGTTACTTTAAAACCATTTTGTGATTGCACTGAGTCAAATAAGAAATTAATTTCTTCTAGCTTTAATCTGATTGGTAAAAAACCATTTTTGAATGAATTACTATAAAAAATATCACCGAAGCTCGGCGCTAAAACAACTTTCAAACCAAAGTCCGTCATTGCCCATACCGCATGTTCTCTTGACGAACCACAACCAAAGTTTTCTCTAGCTAATAATATTTCTGCTTTATCATAAGGCGATCGATTTAATACAAAATCAGGATTAATTTTTCTTGATGTATTTTCAGTTTCGGCTGAATCAAGATATCGCCAGGCATCAAATAAATTAGGACCAAAACCACTGCGTTTAATCGACTTTAGAAATTGCTTTGGAATAATCGCATCAGTATCAATATTGGATCTATCCAATGGCGCTATGATGCCAGTAAATGTAGTAAATTTTTCCATCAACAATTCCTTAAAGTTTTCTTACATCAACAAAATGACCAGCAATACCTGCTGCCGCAGCCATACCTGGGCTGACAAGATGCGTACGTCCACCTTCTCCCTGTCGGCCTTCAAAATTTCGATTAGAGGTCGATGCACATCGTTCACCACGTCCAAGCTGATCCGGATTCATGCCTAAACACATCGAACATCCCGGTTCACGCCATTCAAAACCAGATTCAATAAAAATATCATGCAAACCTTCTTCTTCCGCTTGTTGTTTAACCAAGCCGGAACCAGGAACAACCATAGCCAAGGTAACATTGCTTGCTACTTTTTTTCCTTTAACCACTGCCGCCGCTTCACGTAAATCTTCAATACGAGAGTTTGTACATGAACCGATAAACACTTTATCAATCTTGATATCAGTAATCGGTGTGTGTGGTGTTAAATCCATATACTTCAAAGCATTCTCAATACCTTCGCGTTGCACTGCACTACTAGCCTGTGCAGGATCGGGAACAGCATCATTAACAGAAACCACCATTTCCGGAGAAGTACCCCAGGTAACTTGTGGTTCTATTGTTGCTGCATCAAGTTCTACAACTTTATCAAAATAAGCATCATCATCGCTTTTAAGCCCACGCCATAATTCAACAGCACGTTGCCATTCTTCACCTTTAGGTGAATACGGACGACCCTCGACATAATCCAAAGTTTTTTGATCAACGGCGATAAGTCCAACACGCGCACCTGCTTCTATGCTCATATTACAAACCGTCATCCGACCTTCGATTGATAAAGCACGAATAGCATCACCCGCAAATTCAATCGAATAACCGGTTCCACCTGCTGTGCCAATTTCACCAATAATGGCAAGTATAATATCTTTAGCCGTAATACCTTTACCAACTTGCCCGTTCACTTTAATCAACATATTTTTGGTTTTCTTAAGCACCAAACATTGTGTTGCAAGCACATGTTCAACTTCTGAAGTGCCTATGCCAAATGCCATTGCGCCCAATGCACCATTGGTCGAAGTATGAGAGTCACCACAAACAATGGTCGTACCGGGTAAAGAGGCACCCTGTTCCGGTCCTATGACATGGACAATACCCTGTCTTGGATCAAACATATCAAACTTGGTAATTCCGGTTTCTTTACAGTTCGCATCTAATGTTTCAAGTTGAAGTTTTGAAACAGGATCTTCAATCACCTCACGATTGACCGTCGGAACATTATGATCAGGCACAGCCAAATTCGTATTCAAACGCCAAGGTTTACGACTAGCAAGTCTAAGCCCTTCAAATGCTTGAGGTGAAGTAACTTCATGAATAAGATGGCGATCAATATAGATTAATGCCGTGCCATCTCCATAATCATGCACCACATGATCATGCCAAAGTTTATCGTAAAGTGTTTTTCCCATTATATAAATCTCATTAATATCTCAAAATATTTATTCGTCGGGATTAATTTCTACCACTGTTCGTCCTGTTGTTTCACCTGCTAACATTTTTTTAAATATCTCAGGTAAACCTTCCAGCCCAATCGTATTGGTCACAATCTTATCCATATGTTTTGGAGCCAAATCACTTGCCAATCGTTGCCAGAGAGGCTGACGATAAGCTGTTGGACATCCTGAAGACGTAATGCCAAGAATACTGATGCCGCGTAATATAAAAGGCATTACCGTTGTATTCAACTGACTTCCCCCTGCCAGCCCGACAGAAGCAATATTTCCCCAGGGATTAGTCGTTCGGGTCAACCATGCAAGAAATTCGCCGCCGACGCTATCAATAGCACCACCCCATTGTCCTTTTTCCATTGGTGGACCATCAAGCTTGATATTGTGTCGATCCAATACATGACCCGCACCCAAATCGAACAGCAACTCATGACTGTCTTGCTTTCCGGTAACAGCAACAACGTCATAGCCTAATGAGGACATAATATCGACAGCAAAATTTCCTACTCCGCCAGTCGCACCGGTAACGATAAATTGTCCCAATTCCGGATTTTGATTATTTTCCTCAAGACGCTGGACACACAAAGCGACGGTAAAACCGGCCGTACCTAACGCCATCGCCTCGAATAAGCTCATTGGCTCAGGTAAAGGCACAACCCATTCTGCAGGCACCCTAACATATTCAGAGTAACCACCGTCATGACCAGTACCAAATTCGTATCCGGTTACAAGAACTTTATCGCCTTCTTTAAATCGCTTATCCTGAGATTCGGCTACAGTTCCGGCTACATCTATACCGGCAACACAGGGAAAATCCCGAATTATCTTACCTGCGCCGGTTGCCGCGAGCGCATCTTTATAATTAACAGAGGAATATGCCGCCTTTATCAAGACGTCACCTTGAGCTAGATCGTCAAATGTCAGGCTTTGTAGGCGTCCGACGACTTGATTATCTTCCTTAACTACTCTAAATGCCTTAAATTCAGTCATTTATACCCTCATAATATTTACAATTTTCGTTCTACATGAAACAATTCAGCGCTTTTATGTACTAACCAATTAATACCATAGCATTGCTACCCTAGCATGGAAGTAAACAGCGCATTTTACGAGACTTTAAAAGCAATACAATACTAACTAATGAGTTTTTAATAATGAAAAAAATCAGTCCTTTACTAATCTTACTACTTTCACTAATTGCCTCTCCTGCTCGTGCGGATTTCAATGATGGCGTTGTCGCCTTCATGATGGGAGATTACGACAAGGCATTTACCACCATGCAATCACTTGCTGAAACCTCAGACCATGGCTATGCGCAATATTATATGGGCATGATGTATATGAAAGGTCAGGGCGTTGAACAAGATTATAAAAATGCGAGCAAATGGTTTCGTAAAGCTTCTGAAAAAAATATTCCTCAAGCTCAATACAAACTGGGTGACTTATATTTTAAGGGTAGAGGTTTACCTAATGATTATGAATATGCCTATGTCTGGTTTAGTGTTGGCGCATCACACAAACATCAACTCTCTATGAATGCCGTTAAAAAGGCAAAAGAAAAACTTTCAGAGGAAGAGCTCGGCGAAGCGGATAAACTTATTGCAAAATATGTAAAACAATATGGACCAAAGGAAGGTATCGATCCTAATGAACCTATCAAGATTGATAACGAATAGATATTTCTGACAGGAGTCAGACTTAAGTCTGACACCAAACCAGTTTAAGCGTAATACTCAACATATTGACCGGGTTCAGTACGATCATCAATACCGCTCATTTTATTAACTATCTCATTCAATAAATTAGTTCGATAAAATTTACTGTCGGACAAGAGTAATTCTGAAGGGTTATTTGATTGATTCTTTCTGGAACTAAATCCATTGGTCAGCTCAGTATTGAACTGTTTCTTTTTATCGGATTCAGTTGTTGTTTTTAATTCAACTAAAGCGGCTACTCTTTTTCTGGCCGCAACAGGATCATACCTTGCAGTATTGATATCCAGTCGAATTGAGTTTATTCCATTCAAAACAAAACTATCCTTAAGTTAGCCGTTTCATTAATCCATTAATATTAAAGAGTGATGCTAAATGAGCAAAAATTAATTCCATTTGATCCGATTTCACCAACTCTGTTAATTGTGCAGGTTTAAGTGCTTTCAGCTTTTCTCGATTAACTCCCATAAAACCACCGAGAGAAGTCTTATCGCCATCTGCATGCTCAATATTAGCCTGCATCGGTTCGAGTATCTCTAGTTTAGACAAATTTTCGCAAAAAAGCGTGGTTAA
>CAYTIZ010000148.1:0-5816 GCA_964437885.1 uncultured Enterobacteriaceae bacterium | reverse complement strand
GAACACTATGCACCCCATGCTCAATATCGCTATCCGCGCAGCTAGAGCTGCCGGCGATTCTATTGTACGTGAAATGGATCGCGTCAGTGATATTTCGATTGATATAAAGGGAAAAAACGACTTTGTAACAGAAGTTGATAGACAAGCTGAATATATTATCATCGAAACCATTAAAAATGCTTATCCTGATCATGCTTTTCTTTGCGAGGAATCCGGTAAATCAGGAGACAGTGAATATCTCTGGATTATTGATCCACTGGATGGCACAACTAATTTCTTGCATGGATTTCCCCATTTTGCAGTTTCGATAGCATTACAATATAAAGATCGTCTTGATCAAGCCGTTGTCTACGACCCTGTAAAACAAGAATTATTTACTGCATCACAGGGGAAAGGTGCACAGCTTAATAATAAAAAAATTCGAGTTAGTCCACAAAAGACCATAGAAGGGGCATTGCTAGCTACGGGCTTTCCTTTTAAAGAAGAGCATGACATTAATAAATTTATAGATAACTTTAAGTCATTTTTTCCTAAAGCTGCAGGAATCAGAAGGGCAGGTGCAGCATCACTTGATCTGGCTTATGTTGCTTGTGGTCGGCTTGATGGGTTCTGGGAATATGATTTAAAACCCTGGGACATCGCTGCTGGTGTACTTCTAGTTCAAGAAGCTGGAGGCTTGATCAGTGACATGCAAGGCGATAACCAATTTATGGAAACCGGTAACATCGTCACTGGTAATCCAAAATTATTCAAAGAAATGCTTAAGAATTTACGAAATTGTTCATGACCTCACTAGTTTGTAAAATGTGATGGTCTTCTGGTAATTTGTCCCCTTAACTGGATTCATTTGCCTCTTCGACCTAAACTCACACAATCTTAACAGTATAGACGGGACATTAAATCTTGAGACTTATCATAACTGGTGGTGCCGGATTTATTGGCTCCAACCTAATCCAATATCTGCTCGAACAAGAATCTGATCAGATTCTTAATCCGGATAAACTTTGTTATCCAAGTAGCCATCATACCCTGAAGATATTCAACAGTACATCAAGTTACCGGTTCATACATTTTGTATCTATGTTATAAGCTTAGACTTATATGTTATCCAAATTTTACAAGGCACTAAATTCGATAAAATATACGGTAATCCATCCGCAATGGGTAGCCAATACTTGGCATCTCAAAAAATTTAATCTTATCAGTACCTACCGAAAGCAAGGAATCTGTATTGATATCGGCTCTGGTAATGATAGCATCGTAAAACATTTTGATAGTGCCACTCAAAATTTTATAAAATTCGATTATCCCAAAACGTCTCAACGATATGGTAGTAAACCTGATATCTATGCTGATATTCAACAATTTCCAGTTAAAACTAATTCAGTTGATACTGTTATATTTTTTGAAGTAATAGAACATGTACCTGACGACGAGTTGGCAATCATGGAGATTTCTCGTGTTCTGAAAGGCTCAGGAATCTTGTTCATGTCTGCACCATTTTTATATCCACTCCATGATGAACCGTATGATTTTAGACGATACACCATCCATGGTCTTGTCAACTTATTGAAAAAGAACGATTTTGAAATAGTCGAAACAATACAACATGGAAACTCCATAACAACGGTGCTACAACTTATAAACCTTAGTTTGCTAGATACAGTTAAATCAATGAGCCAGAACTCTATGCTGCTCGGTCTATGTATAATACCTCCCGTCACTATTGCCTGTTTGTTGTCTAACTTTATTTCGCTAATTACATTTAAACTTAAATCACCAAGCGCCCTATTACTCGGATATACAATTGTCGCTAAAAGAATAGGTAAATAACATGAAAATTCTCTGTGTAACGACCTCCTATCCAATTATGAAAGGTAGTAACAGTGGAATTTTTGTAAAAAGGCTCATGAGAGAATTTGAAAACAACAACCAAGTTACTATTATTGTGCCGGCGTATAAAAATATTTCAGGCGAAATAGAAAAAAGTCCAAAAACCATTGCATTCAAATATGCACCAAAAAAATTCCAGATGCTTTGTCACAAGCCTGGAGGGATACCAGCAACTCTTGCATCTAACAAATATTTTATTTTTTTAATACCTTCTTTACTGATTGCTTTGTATTGGAATATTTTGAAGCAATCTAGCCGACACGATATCATTCATGCGAATTGGGCTGTCTGCGGTGCTATTGCAGGTATAGTATGCAAATGTACAAATAGGCCGTTAGTCACAACTTTACGTGGAGATGATGTCAACAACGCAAAAGCATCTTTGGTAAATCGACTGTTTCTTAAAATCGCTCTGGCTTTTAGTCGTAGAATAGTGACGGTTAGCGACGATCTTAGGGAACAACTCATTCATACTTTTAATATCCCGACAGATAAAATTTTAACCATTCCAAATGGAGTCAATGACGCATTTTTTAAAATAGGCCAACGAGTTAAACTAAAGGAAGAGAATCAGAAACTCACATTAATTACAGTTGGTAGCATTATTCCAAGAAAAAACATTGCATTTATAATAAAAGCGTTATCAAAACTACCCGAACATATTCACTTTAAAATAATCGGGGATGGATCGGAGAAAGAAAATCTTTTAACCTTGACCAAAGAGCTTAAACTCGATCACCGAATCAATTTTTTAGGTGATCAGGATCCCGAATCAATACCAGACTTACTTGGAGAATATGACATATTTGTTTTATGCAGCTTAAGCGAAGGGAGATCAAATGCACTCTATGAGGCGATGGCATCGGGTAAAGCCATCATCGCTTCTGACATCCCGGGAAACCGAGAACTAATCTCTGATGGAGATACAGGCCTTATATACACTTCAAATTCAGAACCCGATTTTATTAATTTAGTAAAAAAGCTTGATAATCAAAGAACCCTTATCTGTTCACTAGGAAGAAATGCTTATCGTTGGATGATTAAAAACAAATACACCTGGAATGCGTCAGAAGAAAAATATTCAGCATTATTTCAGGAAATACTACTATAGCCATCTTAGATAAATATGTGTGGAATTGCAGGTTATGTATCAAAAAATGTTATTAATAATAACGCTCTGATTAGTAATCAGTTACAAGGCTGTCTTGATGAGATTAAGCACCGCGGTCCCGATGACTTTGGTCTGGTCTCTAAAGACAATGCTATCCTGGGACACCGCCGCCTTTCAATAATTGACCTTTCTAGCAAAGCTAAACAGCCACTTCTCTCAAAATGTGGTCGATATACCTTAGTATTTAACGGAGAGATATATAACTACCTGGAACTTAAACAGCAACTCGAAAGTAAAGGCATCGCTCATTACACTAAATCCGATACAGAAGTATTATTCAACCTCCTGATATTAGATGGAGAAAAGTGTTTAAATAAACTTAATGGAATGTTTGCTTTTGGTTTTTATGATGCTCTTAAAAATAAGCTACTTCTAGCGAGGGACCGGTTCGGCAAAAAACCAATTTTTTATAGTGCGGATCAAACAGATATTATTTTCTGTTCGGAATTATACCCACTTAAATATTTTGAAAAATTAAGACAACGTGAAATCAATCACAATGCAATATCGTCTTACTTTTCCTGCCAGTTTATCCGTGGAAATAACACAATTTATGAGGGCATTAAACAACTAGCCGCGGCAAGTTATTTAATTTATGAGTCAGGAAAAACAAGCATCCATTCTTATTGGAAATTAAATAAAATTAATTCTGTAGATATACCCTTCGAAGAAGCAAAAGAGACATTTACAGAAATACTACATGATGCTGTGAAGATACGCATGCGAGCGGATGTCCCTCTGGGGACTTTTCTTAGTGGAGGACTTGATTCAACAATGATAACCAGGTTAATGATGAACATATCCGAAAATGTGAAGAGCTTCTCCATTGGCTTTGAAGATGAATCTTACGACGAATCACCATATGCAATTGCCGAGGCTAAGTCACTTGGGACTGAGCACATAAACACCATGACCACGATGTCTGGCGAGAATATAAAAAATATACTTCGACATCTAGGACAGCCTATGGCCGACCCCTCGGTTATCCCTTTTTGGGATCTCTGCAAAGAAACCCGTAAACATGTTACCGTAGCATTATCAGGAGATGGGGCAGATGAAATTCTAGGCGGTTACAATCGGTATCTAGCAGCAAATAAATTAGAACCTATATTATCACTAACGCCTAGCATTTTTTACAGTTTAGTAGAACGACTAATACCAGAAGGTCATGATTATTACGCAAAATCTATGCTTAAGAAGTTGCGCTTATCTGCAAGATTAGCACTCGCAATAACAGTGGATGCCCGACTGTCTCCTACTTTATTCCTAGATAAAGAAAAAGCATTATTGCTACCCGATATTCCCATACGTCCTACTGAATTAGACGCTTCATTTTTCCAACATCAGCCACTAGCCAGTCGGATGATGCTGGATGACATTTCCAACTATTTAAAAAATGATATCCTTGTCAAAGTAGATAATATTAGTATGGCACATTCACTAGAAATTCGATCCCCATTTTTAGATTACCGCCTAGTAGAATTTGTTACTAGTTTACCTCAAAGTTATAAAATAAGAGGTAATATACAGAAGCGTCTATTAAGAGAGGTCGCTAAAAACCTAGTGTCTCAAACAGTTTTAAATAGACCTAAGCATGGGTTTGCCGTCCCCGTATCAAAATGGTTAGCCAACACATTGAAGGCAGATTTTCTAGGCTATCTCGAACAGGCTCCTGATTTTATATCGAAGGACTATGTGCATACATTGTTTTTAGAACATTGCTCAAACCGTAAAGATAATGGTTTAAAATTGTGGAGTATTTATCTATTATTAATGTGGCACAAACATTATAGATTTTAACTTATGCGTAAATTCCAGAAAAACCTATCCATCAGCTCACCAATCCTTTTAGACATCAATCATAAACAAGCAAAAGTTGATAAAGTGATTTCAATACTAGAAGATAATGGTGCGCTATCTAGTCCAGACGCAATTGCGATCGATATAGGCTGTAGCATTGGTTTTTTTGCCCAAGCACTAACACCCTATTTTGAAGTCGTTATTGGATTAGATATTGATGTTCATGCCCTGACTGAAGCAAAAAAACGACCCGAAAATGCTATCGACAACCTTGAATTTCTTACGGGTGATTCTCTCAATCTGCCTTTCAATGACAACAGCGTCGATCTGGTTCTCTGTAATCACACATACGAACATGTACCCGATGCAGAAATTCTCTTTTCGGAAATTAAACGAGTATTAAAACCCGGTGGTCGCTGTTACTTAGGCGCGGCTTCAAGGCTGTCGTTAATTGAGCCTCATTATCATCTTATATTTCTATCATGGTTGCCTAAACCAATTGCTCATAAGTATATGCAGCTTATGGGGAAGGGCGATGAATATTATGAAACGTTACAAACCTACTGGGGAATCAAACATCTCATTAGCGCTTTCGAAGTTACAGATTACACATTGCAAGTACTTAAAGACCCAGCGACTTTTGCGGCAAGAGATATAATACCCGAGGGTAGCTGGATAGAGAAAACACCAGCATTATTATGGAAAATTATCTACCCGCTGTTACCATCGTACATATTTATTCTCAGGAAAGTGTAGTAATATGAATCTCCATATTTTATTTAGAAAATTAACTTTTCGATTAATCAATTGGGTATCCAGAACCTTTTTTGCCAGCAGATTGTCCTTTTCACATATAGAAGCTTTCATATACTGTAACTCATTTAAGAAATTCTTTAACTTCCTGTTGGTGCATTACGAAAAAACGAAAGGCATTGAAACACCAAGAAGTTAC
>CAYTIZ010000147.1:0-5926 GCA_964437885.1 uncultured Enterobacteriaceae bacterium | reverse complement strand
AATATTCCTGATTCAGGTAAATGTTTAATGATATTTTCGGCCAAATCACGCGGATTGGTTTTAGCTGCTTTTGCCAATACCATAGCAATATTTGTAGCAAAATCACCATGCGCCGAGTCGCGGCTATTTTCAATTGTTATTCTGGATTGTGCTATAGCAGGTATTATCTCTTTAGATTCTAGTGCCTCTAAAGATTGACCTATTAGTTCTTTAATTTGTTTTTTCACCAAGTACCTTTATAACTGACCGTTTTAAAAAAAGTGTCACATTCTAGTTGCTTTGCCGGTTAAGGAGAAGGTGTACAGCGTTATTTAATTACGGTTAATCCAAGGCTTTCCCAGTCTTGCATGCCGCCACGATACCATTTAAGTTTTTGCGGAGGATAGCCAAATCTGAGCAAGGTTTTAATATTGGAAGGAGATTGGCCGCACCATATGCCATTACAGAAAAGAATAAGGGTCTTGGCATTAGAAAAATCCCATAAATTTTCAATACTGACTGCAGCGAATTTATTTTCCAGTATATCTGCAATTTGGAAAGGATCTGCGCCAGCTCCCGGTTTTAATAAAGTCCACGGAATATTGATTGATCCTGGAATGGTTCCTTTTTTTACCCAGTCTTCTGTGCGTGAATCAATGACAAGAATAGAATCATCCCCGTTTGACAGTCGCTTTAAGTAATTCAGTATTTCCAGTTCAGCAATTGTTTCGACACCTTCGGCAAGTGTGCCGGGTTGAATACAAAATGGCGGACATTTTCTGGATGTCCTGGCATAGTCTGGGTTAATCGTGTTATCAGAGGACTGATTTCTCTGGATTCTGACAGGTTTTCCATCATGTTTAACATCAACAAAATCAATTTCGTTACTAATTGCTACGCCCAGATCACCATCTGATGCTTGAGCAAAGAAACACAAGCATGAAAGTAGAATCAATATATTTATTCTGTATTTATTCATTTTTAAATTCCAGTTAAGGCTAAGGGTGCTTTTAAAAATAGTGATTTTTCCTCAATCTTGCGGAAAAAGTGCATTTTTAAATGTGCCCTAGGTCATGTCCTGTGGATCGATGTCTAACGACCAGCGAACTTTTTTTCCTGTCTTGATACTATCAAGCTTGTCTAGCCATTCATTTAAATGAGAATGTAAGGATTTCCTGCTGGATGATTGAATAACTAATTGGTAACGATAACGGCCACTACGCTTTTCAATTAAAGCGGGGATAGGGCCAAACAGTTGTAATGAATTATTTGTCAGTGTTGTTAATTGCATCGCGGCATCATTTATAAAGCGTTTTGCATCATTAACATTATGCGCCTCAGCCCTAAGGAAAGCCATGTATGAGTATGGCGGCAATGATGAATGCTTGCGTTCTTGTAGAAGAAATTCAGAAAAATAGTTATATCCATGTTCAATTAGTTGTTTAAATAATGGATGATCCGGATTATAAGTCTGTACTACGACAGTACCTTCTTTAGAGCCTCTTCCTGTTCGACCGCTGACTTGCATAAAAAGTTGCGCCAGTCTTTCACTGGCCCGAAAATCAGTTGAGAATAAACCTCGATCTGCATCAACGATGCCTGTAAGTGTAACATTCGGGAAATGATGACCCTTGGCCAACATTTGTGTGCCAATTAAAATATCAATTTCACCGGAATGTATTTTCTCAAGATATTCATTCATCGCATTTTTTTTCCGTGTTGTATCGCGGTCGATTCTTGAGATTGTTGCTTTTGGAAATAAATCGGCAAGTACTTCTTCAATACGTTCTGTACCGTGTCCCAGTAACAGTAATAATTCCTGGCATTCAGGACAGTGTTTAATACTTCTTTTATTTGAATTGCAGTGATGACAAACCATACGATCATTAGATTTGTGATAAGTATAAGGTAGTTCGCATCGATCACATTCGGCTTTCCAGCCACAGTTGTGACAATATAAATGTGCTGCATAACCTCTGCGATTTAGAAACAGTAATATCTGGTTTTTATTTTTTAAGTGCGCGCTGATTTCATCTACTAGTAATTGTGATAATGGACCATGCATTTTTTTACCGCGCACATCCAATAACCGATGTTTCGGTGGCTTTGCTTTTCCTGCTCTGGCGGGCAGTATTAAATGTTTATAGCGCCCTTTTTTTACATTGTGAAGTGTTTCTAATGATGGTGTAGCTGAGCCCAACACTGCGGGCACCTTATCGCGAGTTGCACGAATAATAAGCATATCTCTTGCTGAGTAACGAAAACCATCTTGCTGTTTATAGGAAAGGTCATGTTCTTCATCAATAATATAGAGACCGGGGTTTGCTAGTGGTGCCCAAATAGCAGAGCGTGTCCCCAATATTATTTTTGCTTTTCCTGTTTTGGCATTTTGCCAATATTTTGTTCGTTCTGTATCAGTTAAACCGGAATGTTGTATTGCGATGTCAACATCAAAGCGATCTTCAAATCGCTGAATTTGTTGAGGAGTTAATCCAATCTCAGGAAGTAAAATGATGCATTGTTTGCCCGCTTTTATTACAGGCTCCATAATTGACATATAGACTTCGGTTTTGCCACTACCAGTTACTCCATCGAGTAAAAATATTGAAGCGCTGTCTGCACAGCCCAAGATTGTCTTAACTGAGGATTCTTGTTCTTTATTTAATTTGAAGGGGCTTTTGTTTATTTTAATTATTTTTTCAGTAGCCTCTTTGAACTCTTTTGCAATGAAGCCTTTTTTCTCAAGAACTAACAGGGATTGTTTTGATCCCGGGTAGAGATTATTTAATTCAGATTCATTAATTGAATCTTTACTTTGTTGAATGAAGTTCAGAATTTGAGCTTGCTTAGGCGCTTTATTAATCAGGTTCGGATCGGCAGCTATACCTTTTTCTGTTACAGACCAGATGCTTTCTCGAAACTTATCCAGGGAATTATTTTTTCTTAGCCATGTCGGTAAAGCACTAAAAATTACTTCTCCCACTGGGTGATGATAATAATTGCTTACCCATACAAGAAAACTCAAATGTTTTTCTTCCAGTATGGGTTGCTTATCAATAGCATAATTAATTCTTTTTAATTTATGTTGTGGGTAATCACTTTTATTGCCCATCGAAACAATAATACCAACAATCTCTTTGCGCCGACCAAAGGGTATTGAGACGCGCATTCCGGATTGTAGATTCTCAGGTTCAGAGTCGTTAGCAGGCAGATAGTCAAATAGACGCCGTAGTGGTGTTGCTATAGCAACACGTAAAATGCATTTTTTAATCATCTATAGAAATGAATTTATGGTTGCTCAATAAGTTTTATTACATCACTTAAGCTAGCACGTTTCATTGGCTGTTCTGTTATGGAGTCGATAGGTGCATTTTTCAAATAAACAAGTGGTAACGCCACAACTACAATATTTATATTGCCAGCAATAAATTTAAATGCAGTGAAATAAATAGAATTGTTTTTTTTAACTCGTAATCGGCGTTCGCATATTGATATTGGTATACCCTGGTTCTCAAGAAAAAGAGAAACAGTCTCAGATGTGTCCGAGAAAATATGGATTGTTATTTCAGAATATTGATTCGCTGTGCCGGCAAGCACTGATCCAACAAGCCGAGGATGGTACTCTTTTAATAGCATCATCGTTTTGTGGGCGACTAACCTGAAGTCCTGCAGCGTTTGAGTTTGTTTTTCATTATGAAAGAGTGATTGATATTCAATCAATGCGGATTCTATTTCTTTATTAGTTGGAAGTATGTGTTTGTTCTTTATTCCTAATTGCTGAGCTGCTTTTTTCTTTGCTTGAAAAAAATCTTCAGAACCGTCAACTGCGACTAACTTGGCAGCTTCCTGCGCTATTTCTTTCCTAATGCGATCGTCAGATGTATGGCGCATTTCCAAGTATCAAGGGACTATTAAAATAATTGTTCGGGGATAGAGTTAGTTTCTGATTCTTGCAAGAAGATATCAGGTTGTTTTGTTTCTACAGTAGATTTTGGTGCATGTTCTATTCTAAATACTTCAAATATGGCATCTGGATTACTCGCATTCGCAAGTTGTCCGCTGACAGGATCGATACGAACATTTACTAGTCCTTTGGGTCTTTCCATAATTGATTCAGGCATACCATCAAGTGCAACTCTCATATAATCAATCCACATAGGTAACGCTGCTCTAGCCCCGGTTTCACGGCTACCCAATGGCTGAAACTTATCAAAGCCAACCCAACTTATTGTAACGATATTTGAATTGAATCCGGAAAACCAGGCATCGTGTTGATCGTTAGTTGTGCCGGTTTTACCTGAAAGATCAGTGCGATTGAGTTGTAAAGCCCGCCGGCCGGTACCGTATTTTATTACATCTCGTGTCATTGAGTTCATGATCCAGATGTTTTGAGCGCTAACAACACGAGGTGCATATAATGTCTCTGTGTTAGCTTGTTCTTCAATTATTGGGTTAGTAATTTCGCCCTCGCTTTCATTGTGGCTTTCATTCAAATTCTCTTCGTCAATCGAGTGTTCTTCCTCGTTATCAATACATTCGTGACACACGGTTAATGGCGTGCTTTGAAATATTACTTCATCTCCATAAGTTTTAATTTCATCTATAAAGTAGGGATCTATTAAAAAGCCACCATTGGCAAAAACGCTATAACCTCTAGCCATTTCCCATGGTGTTATTTCTGCGCTTCCAAGCGATAAAGAGAGATTATGTGGTAGTTGATTAATATCGAAGCCAAATTTTTGGATGTGTTCAAGCGCGTAAGGGATACCAATTGAATGTAATAACCTGATTGATACCAGATTTCTGGAATGCGTTAATGCAACGCGTATTCGAGTAGGGCCATAACTTTTGTGACTGTAGTTTTCAGGTCGCCATTCGTCTTCAACGCCGGGATCATTAAAGACGATAGGTGCATCGTTAACGAGTGTTGCAGCAGTTTTTCCGGATTCAATTGCTGCAGAGTAGATGTAGGGCTTAAATCCTGAGCCTGGCTGTCTTCTTGCCTGAGTTATACGATTAAATTTATTCTTATAAAAATCAAAACCACCAACTAAGGCTAATATTGAACCATCATTGGGATAGAGAGAAATTAACCCGCCTTCTACTTTTGGAATTTGAGAGAGAGCCCAGTCTCCGGTTTCAGTTTCAATTAAACGAATGATATCCCCGGCTTCCAGTATTTCTCCAGCTACTTTTGGTTTGCTACCGCGTCGGTTTTCGCTGATGTATTTTCTTGCCCATTCTAAACCTTCCCAATTAATTTCAATTTGTCCAATACCAGAGATAGTTGCACTCACGGACTGTTCATTAACATGTGTCACCAGAGCCGGATAGAGGCTGCCTAGTGTTGGGAAACTTTCAAGCAGAGCAGCAATGTCTTCTTCACTTTTTGATTCGACGTCTTCTATATGATGTTCAGATCCTCGGTAGCCATGCCGTTTATCATAAGCGAGCAATGCATTCCTTAATGCCTGATTTGCTGCACTTTGATTTCTATCGCGGATGGTCGTAGTTACTATTAAGCCATTGTTATAGACAGCATCACCTTGTTTTTCAAATAGGTCGCTTCTGACCATTTCTGCAATATAGGGTGCTTCAATATCAATTGAGGTTGTATGTAAAGAAGCGCTTATTGGTTCTTCTGAAGCTTGATTGTATTCGTCTTCAGTTATATGAGAGAGCGTCAACATTCTTTGCAAAACATAGTTTCTGCGTATCAATGCACGTTCCGGGTTACGGATTGGGTTTGTCGTAGAAGGTGCTTTGGGAAGACCAGCGATCATTGCTATTTGTGGCAAGTTTAAGGAATTGATGTCTGTTCCATAATAAACCTGGGCTGCAGCCGCGACGCCATAAGCTCGTTGTCCTAAATATATTTTATTAAGATAAAGTTCCAGGATGGCATCTTTGCTGAGTTCGCGTTCAATTTTAAAGGCAAGAAATATCT
>CAYTIZ010000146.1:0-5930 GCA_964437885.1 uncultured Enterobacteriaceae bacterium | reverse complement strand
TTGTAACTCATTGTTTCTTAATCGATATAGTCGTGAATCACCGACATGAGCAATAGACAAGATATTGTCATGAAAGAGCCCAACAACAATAGTTGTGCCCATGCCCTGACATTGTGGATCTGCCTTGGCTGTATTGTAAATTACTGAATTTGCTTGAACTACCATCTCACGAATGACCAGAGACTCATTGCAGAAACCGGTAGCTTCATCAATTTGTCCTTTATTTACTTTTTTTAGTCCATTAGTGATGCCATACAGAATATTGGTAACAGCAAGTGCACTGGCGACTTCTCCTGCTTTATAGCCGCCCATTCCGTCAGCCAGAATGACCAAACCCTGTCTTCCATCAGTAACTGTACTGTCCTCATTGTGTGGCCGCTTTTTGCCAACATCAGACTGGTTTACGATTTCAAGTTTAGCTGATAGATCCATTATTTATTTTTCTTTATGTTTTTCAGACATTTGCGTAAATCTTTAGATAATTCTTCACCTGTTTGGTAACGATTTTCAGGCGTTTTTTCCAGCGCCTTATCAATTATCCCACTAATTTCTGGTATGGCCTGTTTTAATCCTTTACGTATCTCTATTATTTCAGGATGTGGTTCATTTGCAATGCCAAACATTAGCGAGGCCATTGAATCTCCTTTAAAAGGTAATCGTCCGACTAATAATTGAAATAACATGATTCCAAGCGAGAATAGATCTGAACGACCATCGATATGTTTTCCTACTAGCTGTTCTGGAGACATATAGGAAGGTGTTCCCAGTACCATGCCTGTTTTTGTCTTACTTGAATCAGTAATACGAGCAATACCAAAGTCAGTTATCTTAATAGTCGATGATGCGGGTAGTAACATGACATTGGCAGGTTTAATATCACGATGCACGACTTTTTGTTGGTGTGCATAATTTAATGCATCGGCAGCTAGAATAACCAGTTGAATGACTGTTTTAACGGGAAGAAGCTTATCTGGTTTTGTGTAGCGCATGAGATCGTGCCCGTCTAGAAACTCCATAGCGATATAAGCAAGATCGTGTTCCTCACCAACATCATAGACAGTCACAATATTAGGATGAGTCAAGCGCCCAGCCGTTTCAGCTTCGCGAAAAAAACGCATCTTGACTTCATCCAACTCATCATCTTCAAATTCTTGTGACAAATTCATTGTTTTTATGGCAACGACACGATTGATTTTTGGATCTTTGCCCAGATAAACAATACCCATCGCTCCTTTACCTAATTCTTTTTCAATTTGAAATCGGCCAAGCATGGGTTTTTCTACGGAGCCATCTTCTAAAATGCTTACGCCTGCCGATCCTCCGGTAGCTCCAAACATAACGGTATCTTGCATGGCGTTACTGCGTTTTATACGATCTTGTGTGTCTTTAAATTTGGCATCATGTTTAATCATGTATTCATAGATAGAAGATGCTTTATTAAATTGACGTTTGCGTTCGAAATCGAGTGCCAGATTATAAAGTGGTTCCATAATGGAATCATCAAGTGGACATTGTCTAAATTTGTCCAACGCCATATCCAATTGCCCCTGTTGCTGGTAAGACAATCCCAGTGTTCGATTACTATCTGCCGATGCTTGATCCGATTGAATCTTGCCTTTTTCCGAAACAAGGTAATGTTTTGAAATCAGAAGTATATAGCCTGTTACAAGTAATGTAGTGGGTAACATCAATTGTAACCAGAGACCGGAATACAGCAGGAGCTGACTACTACCTATTAATAAAACAAGGCAAACAAAACTGATAGTTGCAGCTAAGTTTGCGGATAAACGTGGCAGTAATAACATTAAATAAAGAGCAACCAGGATAAAAGCAAAAAATTCGACTAGCCAGGCCCATTTCGGTATTTCAATAAAATCCTGATTCAAAATACTGGCAACAATATTTGCCAAAACTAATACTGGCGGCATGGCTTCGGCAATAGGTGTAACAACAGAACTACCTACACCGAACGCACTTGCGCCGATTAAAACAATCTTGTCTTTGTATTTACTTGCATCGATATTTCCAACATAAACATCATAAAAAGAATCCATAGAAAATGAGGAATTACCCTGAGCATCCTGATAAAAGAAAGGATAGATACGACCTGAGTCATCTAAGGTAATTGAAAGGTTACCGAGATTAAACTGTCTATTTTCTGATATTTTTAAATCCTGAATACTAAGGTTTAGACTTGTTGCCGCAATCAATGCCGCGAGCGAAGGTATGATCTTGCCATAATAATCGACAGCCAACAGGTCTGAACGAATACCACCATCAATATCCAGCCACATGTTAAGGTGACCGATAGCGTGTGCTGTTTCGCCAATAATGCTTATTGGTGGCGTGGCACTGATGGTTGGGTAAATAAAGATACCACTATCAATGTTTCTATCAATCTCCAAAGCATTGCGAGAGACAAATTCAGGTAATGGCTTATCTGGTTTGCCAAGTGGACTGCCCAGTTGAAACTGCATACCCATAACAACGTTACCGGCTTCTTGCATCGAATTGGCTAGTTTTCCATCCGAATCAAGTTCAGCTTGTCCCATTTTCAATATATTGATGGCGTCATTCAATATTGGGTTTGATTTTGATTCAAGATTTTTTATTGCATCATCAATAATCTTATCACTCAGGTGAGTTTCAGCTTCTGATAAGATGATACTGTTACCAATAACACTAGCTCCGCCTTGAGACAGTTTTTTGATCATTTCTGCCTGTAGTGAACGCGGCCAGGGCCAACGTCCCAGATTTTCTATACTTTTATCATCAATAGAGATAACGGCAATATTTTGTTGTGGATCACGAGCATGCAGGTTCATTGCAAAGTCATAATTTGCAAATTCCAGTTTTTCAATGAGCTGACTGTTTGTCATTAAAAGAAAAATGACAGTGACAACCAGTCCAGTAAACCAGTCCTTATTCCAGAATGTTCCCATTGTTCCTATATATTATTCTTATTGTATTTTGAGTATTTCAAAAACTACCATTATGTTTACAAGATTATAAGCTACCCGCTCCATTTCATATACAGAATTAATGTTTTCTTGCCATGTTCTAAAGTCAATCCAGCAACAAGTTGAACGACAATAGCGCCAATTTGTTATAGATTACGGTATTAATTCCAGCCGAAGAAAATAATTTCATCTTAGGGTGGATGACAATGTAAGCAGTTGCAAGAATTCGATTTTAAAATACCAAAAATAATTCGTATATCCATGATAAATATAATATTATTGTTATTCATAGTAGTTAAAGACTCGGCAATATGAATGGCAAATAACGGATTCTCTAAACACATTTGTCGTGTGCTCATCTTCTATGGCTTATTTGCTATGAGTCTGACACTGCCTGCGGAAGAAACGCCCGTTGTTGGATTTGAGGTAACAAATTTTGTGGTTGAGGGTGAAAACCCTATATCAGAAGAAGAAACGACACGTGTCTTAGAGGTCTTTCTAGGGTCTCATGATGGGCTTACCGGTCTATTAGAAGCAGCTAGTGAATTAGAATCAGCCATCTTACAGTCTGGTCATTCGTTTATTAGAGTGGTACTTCCGCCGCAGACTCTCGAAAGTGGTGTGGTTAAACTCAAGGTAATTAAAATTAAACTGGCCAAAATAGAAGTCGAAGACAATAAACATTTTTCAGATGAGAATATTATTCAATCTCTGCCCAGTTTGAAAGTTGGTATGGTTCCCAACACGAAAGAACTGGCTCGACAGTTGATTGTGGCCAATAAGCACCCATCAAAACTCATTAAAATGAGGATGAAAAAAAGCGAGGAGCCGGAAAGCATAGATGCGATACTAAGTGTAAAGGATCAACGTCCTTGGCAAGTATTCAGTATATTAAATAATATCGGTACAACTCCAACGGGTCGAATGAGACTGACCTTAGGTGGTCAGCACAATAATATATTGGGTTACGATGATAGTTTTACCGCAAGTTATACAACTTCACCTGGGCATACTAGCGATGTAAAACAATGGGGTTTGAATTACCGCATCCCAGTTTATAAATACTCTGGTAGTTTTAGTTTTTTCTATTCACGTTCAGATGTCGACAGTGGCACAATACAAAGTGTGCTTGATGTTAGCGGTGCGGGTAAGTTTATCGGCGGTAGTTATACTCAGACTTTTCATAATCGTAAAAATTATCGTCATCGTATGAGCATAGGTGTGGATGATAAACTCTTTATTAATAGTGTTATTTCCGGTAGTTCACAGCTTGGTGTTAATGTGAGAAGTCGTCCCATGACGTTCACTTATTCAGGGGAACTTCAAATGGAAAAATCTCAAGCACGGTTTAATCTCAGTTATGTGCGCAATTTAAATGGAGGTAATCTTAATTCAAAAGCCACCTATACTTTATCTCGAACCGGTGCTGAACAAGACTGGGACGTCATTCGCTATAACGCCAACTACAATCGCAGCTTAAACAAGAACTGGTTACTCAGGCTCAGTTGGCAGGGACAATGGAGTAATGAAGTTTTAATCAGTGGCGAGCAATTTGGTATTGGTGGTGTTAACTCGGTGCGTGGATTTGAAGAACGAGCAGTGTCGGGTGACAGAGGTAATCAAGCGACGCTTGAATTTGACCGATCGTTTCATAAAAACAAAGGGCAATTCAGAATCTTTACTGATCTGGGTCATGTTAAGGTCATTTCCCCTTCATCGGGAACAATTGGCAGCCAAATGTTAATTAGTTCCGGTATTGGTATGACCTATCGTTGGAAAGATGCGTTAAACTTTTCTATAGATTATGGGCATGAACTCAACAATGGTAGATCAACGGATATCGGTGGCACTAAAACCCACGCCAGCATTTTTTATCGGTTTTAAAACATGATGGAGAGACAAACTAACCTGGCGCAGGTTTTCATTATCATTCTAAGTTTGGTAGTGGGCGACTCTGCGCATGCGACAACACCAGAGCAAATTGGTGAAGTTGTGGTCGCACGAGGTGGTGTCTCTGCAAAATATCCCTCAGGTGATGTACGCATACTTGGTAAGGACGCGCCTATCTATCGGGGTGATGTGGTGACGAGTGGTCCGAAGAGTTTTAGTGTGGTGAAAATGGTGGATGACAGTCGTATATCGATTCGACCGGACACCATCTTTGCGTTTGAAGAATTTAAGGTCAAGGAAGGCGAAGAGAGTGCTGTGTTCCATTTGTTTAAAGGTGGGATGCGCGCTATTTCCGGTTATCTCAGCAAGCGCAACCCCGAAGCCTTCAAACTCAACACCTCGGTTGCCACCATTGGTATACGCGGTACTGATTTTGATGCGCGAGTGTGTGAAGTGGACTGTGCCATCGATGCACAAACACTGAAAAAGAAAGAAGCAAAAAAAGACAAGACTATTGCCAAGGTGGCATTTCTCAGAGGTAAGGCGACAGCGGTGTCAAAAAGCGACACCTCACGCGAATTGAAAATCGGTGCTTCTATTTATGAAGGTGACACATTAAAAACAAGTGAAAAATCTCATATGGTGGTTGCCTTTAACGACAAGAGTCGTATGACATTAAAAGCCAATACAGAATTGGTGATTGAAGACCATAAATTTAATGCAAATGATCCGGATAAAAACAGTGCCACCTATAAACTAATTAAAGGAGGCATGCGTGCGCTTACTGGATTGATAGGTAAACTAAAACGAAAGGCTTATAAAGTAAAAACACCGACAGCGACCATTGGTATACGCGGAACCGGATTTGATCTGGTCTGGCTTGGTGCCTGTGGTGGTGGCGCTGCAAGTTGTGGTCTGAGTGGCTCAGTATGGTCGGGTGCAATCGTTGTTCAAAATGAGTCTGGCGAATTTGTGCTCTTGGTAAATCAGGCATTTCTGGTGCGCTTGAAGGATACACCGGCCATATTTATTGATGCACCACCGATACTGAATATCCCACGACCCGATGAAGTGGAGATT
>CAYTIZ010000145.1:247-6050 GCA_964437885.1 uncultured Enterobacteriaceae bacterium | reverse complement strand
TTTTGTTTTGGATTCAGAATTGGATGAGGCTCTTCGATTAAAGTCACAAACTCGTGATTTAACATATACCACTCTAAATCTTGAATCATTTATAGACGATAGTGAAGTTAATGATTCTCAGATTGAAGCCTTTTATAAAGCTAACCCGGAAAAATTTGCTGATCCAGAGAAGGTAAAAATTGCCTATCTGGAGCTTGATGTTAATGAATTGGCCGAGACAGTAGCAACGGACGAAGATGCCCTTAAAGAATATTATAACAATAATAAAGATGATTATGATGTTGTAGAACAACGTTCTGTTACCACATTATTCGTAAAGACAGCTGAAGAGACAGCTGACAAGAAAATTGAAGAAGCGACTGACGAAGTAAAGGCAAAAGCAAAGGCCACTATTGAGTCGTCTTTGGTGATGGTTAAAGAAGGAAAAACTTTTGAAGAGGTCATCGTAAAGTTTACTGAAGAAGGAAAAGGATCGTTACAATTTAGTGAGCACGCTTTTATGGCTAAAGGTATTCTGGAAAAAGAAATTGATGAGTTTCTTTTTGCGGCAGAGGAAGGTGCGGTTAGTGAAGTAATCGAGACCAGAAAAGGTTTCTATATAGTCAAAGCAGGTGAGATTAGAGGTGGCCCAAAAAACGTTTTTGAAAAAGTTGCAGAACAAGTAGAGCATGATTTTAAAAAATCACAGGCCGAATTACAGTTTTTTGAATTATCAGAGCAATTAATAAACTTAAGTTATGAGCATTCAGATTCTCTTGAATTTTCAGCTGAAGCTATTGATAAAGAAATAATTGAAACTGATTTTTTTAGTCGTAATAGCGAAACCGAAGGTGTGTTATCCAAGCCACAAATTATTTCAAGCAGCTTTAATGCTGAATTAATAAATTTGGGTCAGAATAGTGATGCGATAGAGTTATCTGATAATCACATCGTAGTTTTAAGAGTATTGGAACATCAGGTTGCTAAAACAAAAGCATTAGAAGATGTACGTGATGAGGTTATCGCTGGTATTAGACTTGAACGAGCAGCTAAAAAAATTAGCGAGACTAGTGCTGCGATTGTAAAACAGCTTGAATCTGGTACTCCTACTGACTCAATAACAAGTGAAGTGGAGCTTGAGTGGACTAGCGTTGAAAAAACCAAGCGAGATGATGTTAATGTTCATCGCTCTGTTTTGCGAAATGCGTTTCAGGCAGGCATACCTGACGAAAAGCCAATTGTTGCTAGCAATCGTCTTGGAAGTGGTGACTACTCCATTGTCATTGTGACTGCTGTATATGATGGTGCAGTTGCTGAAGGCGAAGATGGTGATAATCTCAGTAAATTGACGGATCTGGAATTACGACGAACACGCGGTACAAATGAATGGCAACAGTTCCTAAAGAATGCCAAGAGCAATGCCAATATTAAAGTTTATAAGGATAATATTTAAAGAGATATATTCTATGCATGTTAGATGTTAGGGAGCTATCTTATAAGCTCTCTAATATAAAACACTCAGTTAGCTAGTACGCCATCTTCACCTTCTGTTTTAGCAACTATCACGGCACAACAACTATCACTAAAAACATTAACCGCTGTTCGTAGCATATCGAGGATACGGTCGGTTACTAATAGCATACCTATACCTTCAAGTGGCAAACCAATAACGCCGAGTATAACGGTAATAGCGACAAGGCTAGCAGCGGGTATACCGGCAACACCTATAGATGTTAATAGTGCGACGAGAACGATTGTAAACTGCGTCGTAAAATTCAAGTCTAGTCCATAAGCTTGTGCTATGAACATAGCGGCTACACATTCGTATAAAGCAGTACCATCCATATTAATAGTGGCTCCCAATGGGAGCACGAAAGACGAGGTTTGGTTCGATACGCAAGCATTTTTCTCTACACATTTTATAGTGATAGGTAATGTGCCTGAAGATGATGCTGTTGAAAAAGCTGTAAGCATAGCGGGTGCCATCGCTGAGTAGTGACGCAAAGGGTTTACTTTGCCAATATACTTTAATAGCAGTGCGAGGGTGATAAAGGCATGAAAAGCCAGCGCCAGTATAACGGTGATGAAAAATAGAAGTAATGGCTGGAAGGCACTAAAGCCGGTTGCAGTGATAGTTTTAGCAACTAATCCAAATACACCAATCGGAGCAAACTTCATGACGAACATAGTTATGGCCATCATCGTTTGAAATACGCCTTGCCAGAAATTATCCAAGGTTATTTTTTGTTCTTCTTCTAGCCGACTCATAAAGAAACCAAAGAGTAAGCTGAAGAAAATAAGCCCGAGCATTTGACCATTGGCGGCCGCTTTTACGATATTGGTCGGAATCATCCGTAAGAATACATCGACAATATCACCTGCACCTCGACCTTCAACTCGATTGAGTTGCGCGGAAACTTCTTCTGGCGAACTCAAGTTGAGCATACTGCCTACTGGTTCTCCATCAATAGTGCCAGGAGCTAGTATATTCACGAATGCCAGACCGATGAGAATAGCTAACAGGCTAGAGAACATGTAAAAGCCAATAGTTTTACCACCGAGACGCCCCAGATTTTCACTGCCACCTATACTCGATATACCGCAAATAATAGACGAGACGACTAGAGGAACGATGATCATCTTTAAGGCATTGAGAAACAGGGTGCCGATAAAATTAAAGACGTTGTAGAGTACAATACCGCCTACGGCAGTATCTTTATCAGCAATAGAACCTATCAAGATTGCAGAAATGATGGCGATTAAAATTTGCCAATGTAACTTCAACTTTATCATCGTGTATTAATCCTTCTCTTTCTGTAGATGAATCCATGCGAGCATGGTGAAAATACTTAGCGTTTAAGGTGCTTTTAAGCCATTCCGATGGAATTGAAGCCCCCATCAACATAGGTGATTTCACCGGTAATTGCAGCGGCATAATCAGAACACAGGAAAGCAGCAACATTACCGACTTCATCTATGGTGACATTTCTTCTTAATGGAGACACTTTCTCGACATGAGTTAGAAAATCACGCATTCCTTTGATGCCTGCAGCTGCTAATGTGCGGATAGGCCCTGCTGATATGGCATTTACACGTATCCCTTCCGGACCGAGGCTAGATGCCATATATCTAACATTTGCCTCAAGACTGGCTTTTGCGACACCCATGACATTGTAATTCGGCATAGCACGTACAGCACCAATGTAACTAAGAGTCAGCATAGCGCCATTTCGACCCTGCATCATCTCTCTGGCAGCATCACCAAGCGCGGAGAAACTATAAGAGCTGATTTCATGAGCAGTTAAAAAGCCTTCACGCGTCACATTTTCGAGATAATCACCGTCTAACTGCTCTTTTGGAGCATAAGCGACTGAATGAATTAGTATGTCCAATCCATCCCAATAATCATCCAAATGCTCAAAAACAGACTGAATTTGTGCATCATCGGAGACGTCGCAAGGTACGGTAATCTCAGAGTCGAGTTCAGCAGCAAATTTTTCAACTCTGCCACGTAATCTGTCGTTTTGATAGGTAAATGCCAATTCAGCACCTTCACGGCGCATTGCTTGCGCAATACCCCAGGCAATTGATTTATTGCTAGCAACACCAACGATTAGAGCGCGTTTATTATCGAGTAATCCCATCTATTTATCCTTTTTGAAACGTGTGAGTGAATTTTATCAATTATTTGATATCAAAGTGTACAGAAAAATTACCACGTTTATAATGCACAAGTGACGACTAAACCTATAAAAGCAATAAATCGAACAATGTCAGGCTTTAGCAGGGTATCACTGGTATTGATCAGTCTATTTCTGCTTTGTTCAGGTTGCGAACAATCAGCCTGGAATAATCCTTACCCGGTTCAGGATAAATCCAAACGGATTTATTATGATTCATTCAAAGAACGGCCCAAACATCTAGACCCAGTTAGTTCCTATAGTGCTAATGAATATTATATATTTTTGGGACAAATTTATGAACCACCATTGCAATATCACTTTTTGAAGCGTCCCTATGAATTGACCCCGCTGACAGCAACGGAATTACCAAAACCGGTTTATTTTGATAATGAAGGGCAGGTTTTGTCAGATGAGGTTGACGCTGAAAAAATTGATCATGTTAAATATAGAATATCGATTAAATCTGGAATTTTGTTTCAACCACATCCTGCTTTTGCAAAAGATTCAGTTGATAAATATCTCTATCATGATCTTTCAGCAGAGAAATTAGAAAACATCCATGCTTTATCTGATTTTGATGTTATCGGTACTCGTGAGATGTTGGCCAAGGATTACGTCTACCAAATAAAAAGAATGGCACATCCGAAAATCCATTCTCCTATAGCTGGTTTAATGGGTAAATACATCGTTGGACTAAATGAACTGGCCGAAGAACTTCATCGCCTTGATGCGGCAGAAACAAAATATATCGATTTGAATACGTATGATTTGCCCGGTGTAAAAGTAATTGATGACAACACCTTTGAAATAACACTTAATCAGAAATACCCACAGTTTCTTTATTGGTTATCAATGTCTTTCTTTGCTCCCATGCCTTGGGAAGCTGATTACTTTTATTCTCAAGAGGGAATGGAAGAAAAAAATATTACACTCGATTGGTATCCTGTTGGAACAGGACCATTCATGCTGACGGAAAATAATCCTAATCGTCGTATGGTACTTGAACGCAATCCAAACTTTAGGGGCGAAGCCTATCCTACAGAAGGTGCTGAGGGTGATCAGGCATTAGGGTTGCTTGAGGATGCGGGTAAAAAAATGCCGTTTATAGATACCGCTATTTACAGCCTGGAAAAAGAATCAATTCCTTCATGGAATAAATTTCTACAAGGTTATTATGATACTTCAGGCATTGTTTCAGATAGTTTTGATCAAGCTGTGCAGTTTAATACTCAGGGTGATGCGCAATTAACAGACGAAATGCGAGAAAAAGATATTCGTTTAATAACTGCAGTGACGACATCAACTTCATATATGGGCTTTAATATGGCAGATGATGTAATTGGTGGTGATAGTGAACGAGCCAGACTTTTAAGACGTGCTATTTCTATTGCCGTTGATTACGAAGAATATATTTCTATTTTTGCAAATGGTCGAGGTAAACCTTCGCAAGGGCCAATCCCTCCTGGAATATTTGGGGCTATTGAAGGAGAAGAGGGCATCAATCCTTATGTCTATGAATGGCAAAATAACAAGGCTGTCAGGCTTGATATTGAGCATGCAAAAGAGTTAATGATTCAAGCCGGTTATCCTAACGGTCGTGAAAAAAACAGCGGTAAACCATTGGTATTGAATCTGGATACACCAGCAGCAGGACCTGGTGCTAAAGCATCATTTGACTGGATGCGTAAACAATTCTCAAAATTGGGAATTAATCTTGTTATACGCGCGACAGATTACAATCGATTTCAGGAGAAAGTCAGGAAAGGCACGGCACAAATATATCAATGGGGCTGGAATGCAGATTATCCTGATCCGGAAAACTTTTTCTTTTTATTGTATGGGCCTAATTCAAAAGTTGATTATTCTGGAGAGAATGCCTCAAATTATAAAAATACTGAGTTTGATACCTTATTTAATCAGATGAAAAGTATGAATAATAATGCTGAGCGACAAGGTGTAATAAATCGGATGGTTGAAATTGTTAGAAAAGATGCGCCGTGGTTATGGGGCTTTCATCCCATTGGGTTTTCTTTGCATCATGGATGGTACAAAAATGCAAAACCAAATTTAATGGCAAACAACACGCTTAAATATAAACGTATTGATCCAGTGATGCGAGCAAAAAAGCGCTCTGAATGGAA
>CAYTIZ010000145.1:0-215 GCA_964437885.1 uncultured Enterobacteriaceae bacterium | reverse complement strand
TTATGATTGTTATATTATTGCCAGCTATTATTTCCTATCGTCGAAAGGAGACTAAATCGATTTTATGATTAGTTATATCTTACGACGCATAGCATATGCATTACCGATATTGATAGGTGTAAACGTTATTACCTTTATTCTATTTTTTGTTGTTAATACGGCTGATGATATGGCACGTATGCAATTGGGTGAAAAGCATATTAGTGAAGCAGCCA
>CAYTIZ010000144.1:4414-6060 GCA_964437885.1 uncultured Enterobacteriaceae bacterium | reverse complement strand
AGTGAAGAGCAGTTGTCCACAATTACCGGAAGAGCATTTGGAGCGTGCTTAAATTGGTTCAATCAAAATACTAATTCAAAAAAACAAAAGAAATATGTATTAAATTTTATGAATAAAAATGGTCAAAAGTCAGAAGCAAAAATTCTGAAATCTTTGCCTGATTATTATTTCACTCCATTGGGTTCTATTTGTCGTCTACATGATCTTGGCGCACAAGTTGGTTATAAGCCATGGCGGGATAAAAGAATTGATGAGATAATGAAAGTAGCTCTTAATACAAAGGAAGATACTCCCGACAAGAAGCCTAAGAAAAAGGTTGATGTTCAGGCTGCAACAAAAGCTATGGTAGAAAAATATATCAACATGTTTGAAGACGAACTCTATAAACAACTTGATAAGGATGAATGGAAACCTAACGTGTTTAAGAAGATGTTTAATGATTTAAATATCAAGAAACGTCCCATGAATAAAATTCGTGAATACTTCAAGGATCGTTGTGACGTCCCCATGGTAAAATTAGACGATGATATGGTAGAAGTGATCGATTCTTATTTGGAAGATTTATAATAGGAAAAAAATCTAATGCCAACAGAAGAAAGAGGAAAATTAATAAAAGGACCGTGGAAAAGAAAACCTAAATTTCCCACAAACATTGTTCAAGAAGTAGAAGATGATATTGCTTTCATTGAAAATTTAACTGAAGGTATTGCACATTCTGTAGATAGCGGTGAAGTTGTCACTGTAGAAGATAATAGCCAAACGATGAGCAACATTATTTATCCGATTTTCGACAAACAGAATGAAATCTTTGCTGTGCTTGTTCAATTCACAGAAGAACCACACTTTGAAGACCAACGAATTATCTATGGATTGTTGAAGGTCTACTCGAATTACATGATGTTGTTGGATGAGAGCCAGAAAGACAAATTGACCGGTTTATTAAACAGAGAAACATTAAACGAGAAGATTTTGGAAATTCTGGTTAAGAGAACTCGAAACCGTAATACTAAAAAAGAGTCACCCGTTCGAAGGATCTCCGATGAAATTAGCTCCTGGCTCGCAGTAATTGACATAGATTATTTTAAACGTGTTAATGATGAATATGGTCACTTATTTGGAGATGAAGTATTAATTCTCTTTTCAAGATTTATGCAAGATATTTTCCGAGAAGAGGATTTTCTTTATCGATACGGGGGAGAAGAATTTGTTGTTATTATTAATGTATTTAATAAGGAAGATGCAATCTTTATATTTGAACGACTGCGAAAGAAAATGGAAGAACACGATTTCCCAAGAATAGGTAATATCACGGTCAGTATCGGACTAGTTGAATTTGGTAATCAGGTAAGTGTTAAGGATGTGATTGAGAATGCGGATGCTGCTCTTTATTACGCGAAGGCACATGGACGTAACAAGACTTATGTTTATGAAGATCTAATTGCTACTGGAGAACTTGAAATAAAGGAGGAAATAAAAGCTGGCGATATTGAATTATTTTAAACTCATCAAACAGGCAGTTTTGTGAGACAGATATTATATTTTTGGTTGTTGTGATGGGACACTAAACAATTTTTCATCTTCTAATCGCATTGCTGTTAGTTCACCACCCCAGAGGCATCCTGTGTCTAGAGGATAAACATTATATT
>CAYTIZ010000144.1:0-4404 GCA_964437885.1 uncultured Enterobacteriaceae bacterium | reverse complement strand
CGGAACAAAATTGTTTGAAATCGTTTTCGTTACCCAAATGTATTGTTGAATTTAAGAGTCATTAGTTGTTTCTATCTACTACAAGTTTTACGACTGTTCGTGATCCGGTTACTTTGGCATAACGAACCAGGCTACTCATACTGGGTAAAGTAGATCCACTTTCCATTCGGGCTATTACAGATTGTGTTGTACCCATGCGTTTTGCGACGCTTGATTGGGTGAGTCCGGCGCGGGCACGGGCTTTGATCAATTCGCGAGCAATTTCATATTCTGGAGTAAGTTCATCGTATGCTTTTCGTACTGATGGGTCTGCCAGCATTTTCTTTTTCAGTGTTGCATATTTTTTCATGGTTCAATCTCTTTCATACGTTGCAGTGCCAGTTCAATCGTACGTTGCGGTGTTTTTCGGGTTTTCTTTGTGAATGCATGTAATATGACTATCCGTTGTCCATGCAGCGTTATGTAGATAGCTCGGCCTATCCTGATTTTCCGCTCATACGTATTTCCCATAATTTACGACCCAATGATTTGATATGGGGCATCCCTATATATTGAGGTCCGAATTCTTCTAGTAAGCTTGTTATATGAAGAAATCGTGCCTGCATATCTTTGGGCAAAGCGAATAATTCCCTTCCAACATTGCTATTCAGATATTCGACTGTCCATGTCATAATATAGCAATATTGCTATATATTTAGTTGGATAGTAATATGTTTTTTTTCGGAATGATAGTGTAAGAGAGAAAGCTTACTCTCTGAAGGAGGGTCTGTGGCTAAAAAGGTTTTTTCTGTCTCGAAGGTACGCTAAACAACTTTTCATCTCCTAGTCTCATTGCTGTCAATGTTCCACCCCATAAACATCCTGTGTCTAGTGGGTAGACGTTGTATTGTTTGAAGTTGTTTTCGTTGCCTAGATGTACAGTTGACCAATGGCCGAAGATGATTTTCTCTTTTTTTGTTTTGCGTCCTGGTTTTGCGTACCAGGGGATTAATGATTCGCTTTGTGTTCCCGGTGCGCCGTTTTCTTTTACATCAATTTTGCCATTCTTATTGATGTAACGAAGTCGAGTGAAAGCGTTAATGATGAAGCGATGTCGATCGTTATCTTTTAAAGAGTCTGACCATATATCAGGTTGGTCGCCATACATTTGATGTATGAAGTTATCGAATTGTTCACTTTGTAATAGTGACTCTGTTTCTTGTGCGAGTTCTTTTGCTTGTTCCAGTGTCCATTGTGGGGGTACGCCGGCGTGTATCATTGTGAATTGTAAATCAGGGTCACTTACAAGAAGTGGTTGATGTTTTAGCCACTCAAGTAAGTTTTCTGAATCATCTGCATTTAATATTTCACCAACAGTATCTTTACGATGTGGTTTTTTAACTTTATTGGCTATTGCTAGTAGATGTAGATCGTGATTGCCAAGAACTATTTTTGCATTTGTACCCAATAATTTAACAAAGCGCAGACATGTTAGTGATTCAGGACCTCGATTAACAATATCACCAACAAACCAGAGTTGATCGTTTGTTTCGTCGAAATTTATCTTATCCAGTAAATCTTGAAGTTCTGCATAACAACCTTGCAGGTCACCTATGGCATAGGTGCTCATGATTAATGGAGTGCGTTGGGTATGGAGAGATTGAAAATTGGTATGGCTGCTTCGAACTCAACACCGTCATCACCAATCATCTCATATGAGCCCTGCATGCAGCCCACGGGCGTCTCCAGCACTGCAGCGCTGGTATATTGATATGACTCTTTGGGAATAAGATAAGGTTGCTTACCTATGACTCCATCACCTCTAACTTCCTGTACTTTACAATTGGCATCTGTAATTAACCAATGTCGGCGCAATAAAGTGGCAGGAACAAGCCCTATATTAGTGATTGTTATAGTGTAAGCAAAGACATAGCGTGCCAGATCAGGTGAGGATTGTTCGGCAATATAACTGGCTTTGCTGGTGATGCTGATGTCGTATTGTTTCTCTGTCATAGGCTCATTTCACCTTAATCACGTATAGTGTGCAAGCGAGGATTAAATTTCTGATGACATCATTCTTTGCTGTTGATTTATTTTTTGTCGATAACTGATTGCTTCGCTGAGATGTTGGGTCAATATTTTTTCGCTATTAGATAAGTCGGCAATCGTTCTGGCCACTTTCATAATGCGATGAATTGCGCGGCCGGACAATCCTAGTTTTGTTGTTGCCGTTTGTAACAATGCTTTGTCGTTATCGTTTAATTTACAGTGTTTTTCAATAGCACCCGTTTTGAGTTCTGAATTTACAACACCACTCCGCCCTAGTTGTTTATTAAATGCATTAATGACACGTTGTCGTATAATTGAACTGCTTTCGGCGTTTTCATCTTTTGTTTGATTAATAATAGCATTTGGTGTGCTGTGTACTTCTATGACCATATCAAGTCGATCTATCAGTGGTCCGGAAATTTTGTGTTGGTAACGATTGATTTGTTCCTCGGTGCATCGACAACGACTACTTTTATCCCCTAGATAACCACAGGGACATGGATTCATAGCAGCGATGAGCTGAAAATTAGCTGGATATTCAACTTGTTTAGCTGCACGAGAAATAACAATTCGACCGGATTCCAGAGGTTCGCGTAACATTTCTAAAACTTTACGGTCATATTCGGGCAGCTCATCTAGAAATAATATGCCATTGTGAGCAAGCGATATCTCACCGGGTTTAGGATGACTGCCACCACCGACCAGTGCTACGGCTGAAGCAGAATGATGAGGTGAACGGATAATTCGTTGTTTCCAGAATTGTGAAGAAAAACCATGCCGACTTATAGATGCAATAGCTGCACTTTCTAATGCCTGTTTATCTGTCATTAGCGGCATGATGGTTGGCATGCGTTCAGCTAACATTGTTTTGCCTGAGCCTGGAGGCCCAATCATCAATAAATTGTGCCCGCCGCTTGCTGCTATTTCTAATGCTCGCTTGGCATGTTCATGCCCATAGATATCATCCAGATCAGTTTCGTACTTAGCTGAAGAGGTCGTTTGTTTTCTTTGGTGTACTTCGAGTGATTTTGCTCCTGATATATGTGCGCAAACTTCCAGTAAATGTGTAGCTGGTTTACATACTGTATCTTCAACCAGTGAGGCTTCATCTGCGTTCATCATTGGCAGTATTAAACTTCGCTGAGATTTTTTCATAGCCAGAGAAACGGGTAAGGCACCTGTGATAGGTCTTAATTCACCTGTTAAGGATAATTCACCAATCGCTTCGTGATCCTTTATTCCATTTTCAGGAATTTGCCCCGAGGCAATTAAAATTCCGAGAGCAATGGGCAAATCAAAACGTCCGCCTTCTTTAGGGAGATCGGCTGGTGCCAGGTTGATTGTTATTCTGCTGAGTGGAAATTCAAATTGATTATTCAGGATAGCACTACGAACACGCTCTTTACTTTCTTTAACAGTAGTTTCTGGAAGCCCGACAATTGCAAAACTGGGTAGACCGCGTGAGAGATGGACTTCTACAGTGACTAATGGTGCGTTGATGCCATCCTGCGCACGCGAATAGATTATTGCTACGCTCATTGTTCTTCATCCTTGATTAATAATTGGTAGCACGATTGTTCTTTTGCCCTCTGACGGCAGCAAAACGCACCCAAAGCACTCGCTCCGCTCGCGGGGCAGGTTCTACTCAAATCGGTCACTTATGTTTATAAGTTACCTCATTCCGTGCGTTTTTTTCTAGCCAGAGAACAAAATCCCTGCTCGTGCAATTTTTCAATTAATTCAGTCTATAAAAATTGAATTAGGTGTTTAGTATTGGTCTAGCTTTTAGTTTCGTCCAATTGTTTTTCTAACGTCGATAATTTTTCCTGTAGTGTATCGAGTTGCGTTCGGGTTCGTTGTAACGAAGCTGTTTGAATATCAAATTCTTCACGCGTTACCAGTTCCATTTTTGAAAATGTTGCGTTTAATGTTGCACGCAAGTTTTTCTCAATATCTTTTTTAAAGAATTGCAGATCTTCCGGTAATGCGCTTGATACGTCTGAAAGTATTGATTCAATTTTTGCCCTTACCATTCTATTTCATTCGCCCCTTGATATTTATAACCGAATCATATGTTTTGCTAGCGCATCTGTCATTTGGAATCGACATTTATAAATTTTATGAATATACGACCTATTTTTGATCATTGAGATTTTTAATGCACAAAGATGGTGCGATAAATTTATTTTTGGCTTATATAAACTTAAGTATTTAGATTTCTTTATCTAACTATCTAATTGAATTTATTTAAATTAATTGTGTTGGTATAGAACATGCTTATTCAAATGTTTAGTAAGTTTAATTATACAAAAAGTATTGTATTTCACAGAGGAAAATAAAATGAAGAAGGTAATGATGATTCTATTGGCATGTACG
>CAYTIZ010000143.1:0-6072 GCA_964437885.1 uncultured Enterobacteriaceae bacterium | reverse complement strand
TCGAGATACCTATGCCTGTTATATTTTGAATACATAAATAAACAACGGCAACTACCAATAATATAACAAGGGGTTTTCCCCCTTTTAATAAAGTAGAAAACTTAGCGGATAAACCAACACAGGTAAAAAATATCACTAAAAGTGAGTCTCTTTGATCTAAAGAGAAATCTATTTTTAAATCAAAAATAAAATATAGGCTACTAAAAAATAAAGAAGCGATAATACCGCCAGTCACAGGCTCTGGAATACTATAATGACGAAATAAATATATTTTTTGATTGATAAACCGACCTAAAAACAAGACTAATATAGCTAAAATTACCGTTTGTCGAGAATCAAGTTCCATACTTACCCTTTTTTATTATTAGCCTTGTATTTACTACAACCAATCGGTTAATTTAAATCCTATACCAATCCGCTCTATTCGATGATTATAATAAATTAAGCTCTCGCCATAGCCATTAAAGTATTCCACATAACCGCGCAAATGTTTGCTTAATGGAAAAGACCAGCCAAGTTGAACCGCTCCTTTATTATCACTCCTTAAATTATTACGCAAAAATAAATCAATATTATGATCGTCATTAACCTTCCAGATCATACCTAACTCACCATAACCCATATATTTTTCAATATTTGGGTTGTCATCACCCGCTGGTGAAGTCGGCGTTTCTTTTTCATCTTCTGGAATTCTATACCAAGCCTTAAAAGACCAGACAAAATTTCCTGATTCAACATAGGTTCCTGCAATAATTCGATTCCAACTACGAGATAGAGTTCCTGCTTGCCCATTAGATTGGTGGTTAATAGAAACGAAACCGTTATCAAGAGGTAGTATCCCAAGCAAGTTGAAAGGTTTGTTGTAATTAAATATCAGTTCTGGTTCATAATTGGATTCCCTGAAAGGTGCAGAAATATCACTGTTATAAGACTGCCACCAACTAGTTACTGTAAAACCAACATGAACATTAAGATCTTCAATAAATAGATCCTCCATAGCAATAAATTTTAGTGATATTTGAAACTTTGCTTCTATATCATCGAAGGATTCTCCCTGCAAAACATCTTCATAGGGTATTTCGTTCACATCAAAATAAGTGACCGGTAATATGTAATTAGGTTTATGGGGTAAGATTGCAAACGGGTTTGATTTTGCCTGTTTTTCAAATACGACTCTTCTAGCAACGGAGCTACTAAGAGTTTTATTACACGCTTGTTTAATTTCTCCAATAGTTTGATTGTCTTTAGCTGTTTTTACTGTTTCAGAAATACAGGCGGATAACATATTTTCAGACAGCTGATCTTCTGCATTGGCTAAAAGTGGAAGAATAAACCAGGCCGCTATTAATAAGTTTGTTACAGTTTGTGTTTTGTTTTTAGTCAAATTTTTTAATTGAATAATATTCATTTTTATCTCTCGTAAGTTGTACTGTTTCAATTAATAACTTGTTCAAATGCTTTTTTTAAATCATCATCCATATGTTTCTCAATAGTTATACTTGTTGTATACAACGCTATTGCGACTACTATTCCCGTAAATATCATCCCTATGAATGCAATAAATATAGATAGCACTCTTGATGTTTTTTTTAATGGTTTGATGTCGCCATAACCAACAGTTGTGGCGGTAATGTAACTCCAATACAAACTATCAAAGTTGCCCCATTGTTCAATTCTACCCACAATTTGACCTATAACAATAATCAATATGTTCAAAAAAAATATTAACGGTGAAGTAACATACAAAGTTAGAACAAATAAATGAATAAAACTGCTGATCAAATCCATGCTTTTATACCTTCACTTTTCAATGATTTCTTTACCAACTACCACCTAAAGATAAATACAAATTAACTCTTTGCTCTAGCTGTGAGCGCTTTATCGAAAGCAAATTGCTTTCTGCTGAAATGGCTTGTTGTTGAATTGACAAAGTGTCTAATAAGTCAATTTCTCCTTCTTTGTATCTGAGTTCGGCAATTCTGTAAGCTATGTTACTCTGTTTTAAAACTTCAATTAATGCAACCTCACGTTGGGCAAGAACACCATCCAGATCCAAATTATTTTCTACTTCTGAAAATGCTTTTAAAGCCGCTTTAGTGTAACTAGCAATGGCCTGTTTTTGCTCTACATTGGCAAGTTTTATATCTATTTCACGCTGCCCTCCATCAAATAAAGGGACTAATAAATTTCCAGCCAACTTCCAAGCCACATTGGATGGGCTAAGCACGTTCGATAAGGAATCGGAAGCTCCGTTAATGGTTTGGGTTAAAGAGAATTGTGGTAACTGAGCAGCTTTTGCTTGATCGGTTGCATTGAAAGCCTGTGCAATTTTTCTCTCTGCAGAAATAATATCCGGTCGGCGTTGTAAAATTTCTGAAGGCACGCCAGCAGGAGGAGATGGCGGCAAAAGAGGTAATTGGTTGGGGATATCAGACTTTGCATCGGGATATCTACCTAACAATACTTCCAATGCTCTCAAAGCATCGCGTTCAGAACCTTCAACAGAAATAAGTTGATCTTTTACCGAGGCTAAATTAGCTTTATTGATTGCCACATCTTGTGCCGAAGTCATGCCATTATCGTATTTTACTTGTGTAATGCGCATGGTTTCCTTGAGGATATATTGATTTTTACGGGTTATATCTGCCTGTTGTTTCGCTTCAATCACTTTAAAATAGGTTTTTGCAATATTAGCGCTTAATGAATGTTGTGCAAAAACATAATCTGCTTCAGCGGCTTGCGCACTAGCCTCAGCAGCATTAACACCCGACTGAATTCTTCCCCAAACATCAGCTTCCCAAGATATTGTTAAGCCCACATTAACTTTTCCTTGCGTTGAGCTGTTCTGGAAACTTCCACTCTGCGCTCTGCCAATAGATAAATCGACAGTGGGTTTTAAAGCTGCACCCGATTGTTCTGCTAACAACCAGGCTTTATCCATATTGCCTGCAGCAACTTTTAAATCTTGGTTATTTGCTTTAGCTTCAGCGATTAATTTTAACAAAATAGGATCATTAAAACTCTCCAACCATTTTACCGAATCATTTTTGTGCTTTGAGGCATTTTTGCTGACTTCTGCCACCCACGCGTTAGGTGCACTAATAGCTTGTTTTGCAGCAAGTTTGCTATCTTCATTTGCAGTATTAGTAGCACATGACGTCACTAATAAAGCAATAACCGACAAGTAAATATTTTTTGTTATTACGGTTTTAATTTTCATAATGCAGTTTCCTTGACATCAACTCTCATAAACGTTGCATAGAGTACCGGTACAATAAGCAGCGTTAACAAAGTAGCGAAGCTTAGGCCAAAGACAATTACAACGGCCATCGATTGAAAAAATGCGTCAAAAAATAATGGAATGACGCCTAATGCAGTGGTAAATGATCCCAGTACAACAGGGCGAACACGGCTGGCCGCTGAATCGACAATCGCATCGAAGCGTGGTTTACCCTCTTCAATTTCAGTGTCCATCCTGTCCACCAAAATAATGCCATTTTGAATGAGCAGCCCTGAGAGCGAAAGCAGTCCAAGAATACCCATAAATTCGAGAGGAACACCGGTCACCACCAATCCGAATACAACGCCGATGGTTGCTAGTGGTACTACCAACCAGATCACGAGAGGCTGACGGAGTTTTCCGAAGGAAATTACCACAACCAGCACCATAGCTAGAAAGCCCAAGGGAATTGTCGACATTAAATCACCACTGGATTCCTTAGAATCACCTTCTTCACCTCCCCAGTCCAAACGGTAGCCATCGGGTAGAGAAATCGCTTCAATTTGTGGACGAATTCGGTTGAGTAAAGTTGCAGCCAGCTCCCCAGGGTAAGGATCAGATTGCGCCTTAATTCTAAATACACGATTTTCACTGCGAATCTGACCATCCCGCCAAATCGTTCTAAAACCATCCGTGACCTGCGCGATGGGCACCATTTCCCCCGTCAGTGCGCTGAGCACCTGAATACTTTTAATGCCCTGGATACTTGAGTTTTCAGTATTGGGCAACCGAGAAATAATCGGGATCAAATCTTCTCCCTCTCGATAAACCCCTACCTGTTTTCCTGAGTAATAATCAAGAATGGCATTCGCTAGGTCTTTTCTGGAAACCCCAGCGCGGCGACCTTTTGCTTCCGAATATACCGGTTCAATGACGCTCACGGGTTGGCGCCAGTCATCCTTGATTGAAAGTGCACCGCCATCTGCACTCATAATGGCCTTGGCTTGATTGGCAAGACTACGCAATATCTTCGGATCAGCGCCACTAAATTCGGCTTCAATAGCCGAGCCGCCTCCTGGCCCGAGAATAAATCGCCATGCCTTAGCCTGTGCTTCGGGAAACTTTTGTGCTATGAAAGACTGAACTTTCGGCATCATGCCATCAATGGCTTGATAATCATCAACACGCACCAATAATTGTCCGTAAGCGCTAGTAGCCGATTGCGGACTATAGGTCAGCATATAACGAATACCGCCTCCACCAATCAGGGTTTGCACGGCATTGACTCCGTCCATTTTCTGGACAAAGGCTTCAACAATTTTCATATCTCGTTCGGTACGTTCAATTCGTGTGCCTTCAGGGAGCCAGTAATCAACCACCATCTGTGGTGATGTTGATCGCGGGAAAAATCCCTGCGTCATAAATTGCGCCCCCCAAATTGACAGCGCAAATAAACCTGCTACAGCACCAATGACCAACCAACGTGAGCGCAATGCCCAACGCATAAGTTGCTTGTATTTAATAAAAAAGATACCTTCTTTGGCCGTTTCAATTTTTTCCGGCTTATCAGGAAATAACCAATAACAAACTAAGGGCGTAATGGTCATGGCCAAAATCCAACTAAACAGCAATGCGATCATCACCACCCAGAAAAGATCGCCGGTATATTCGGCAGTTGATCCGGGCGCAAAACCGATCGGGGCAAAAGCGATAACGCCGACCATGGTACCGGCCAATAACGGCCACTTAGTTTGAGTAACTATCTCTTTCGCAATATCGAGTTTCTTCCTTCCCTGCTGAACTCCCACTAAGATGGCTTCTGTGATGACTACAGCATTATCAACCATCATGCCCAAGGAAATAATGAGTGCTCCAAGTGAAATACGGTGCAAAGGAATATCAATGATTTGCATGGTAGCCAATGTTGCGCCGACCGTAACAATAAGAATGAAAGCAATCACCATCGCTGAACGCAGGCCCATTGTAAGCAGTAACGAACAGATGACAATAACTAACGCAGAAATCACGTTGATGACAAAATCATTAACAGACGCCTCAACCACTTTCCCCTGATGGTAATATTCAGATACGACCATTCCCAAGGGTCTGCGGCTTTCTGCTTCACGCAATTTATTATCAACGGCTTCGCCTACCACCACCACATTACCACCGGCCACATTCGACACGCTCATTGCAATAGCCGGTTTTCCGTTATAACGAATGATTTTACTGGCTGGAGTTTGATAACCACGATACACCTTGGCAATATCTTTGAGGTAAATAATTTTACCGTCGGCCTTGGTTGAAATCAGCAGGTTTTTAATTGAATCGACTGAATCAATAGCACCTGAAGGATCAATGATGATTCGTTGATCACCAATATTCACGCTGCCCGCCGACACCACCGAGTTTTGTTGCTTAAGAATGTCGTAGAGTTTTTGTATTGACGCACCCAGCACTGCCGTATTTTCGCGTGAAATTTCCACGAAAATAGCTTCCTTGCGTTCACCCGCTAATTGAACCTTGCCCACACCCGGTACCTGCAAAATTTCTTTTTGCAGCTGTTTGGCGTAGGTTCTTAATTCTGCGGGGCTATAACCGTCACCTGTGATCAAATAGGAAAGCCCATAAACATCACCGAAATCATCATTCACAATAGATGTTAAGGCTTCTTGAGGCAGTGTACGCTGAGCATCTTTAATTTTGTTACGCAGCTTCGTCCAGATGATCTGAAGATCTTCTTTTGATTTTGAAAATTGGAATTTAATATCAACAGTAATTTCTGATAAGCCCGCTGAAGATGTGGTGCTTATATCTTTAACCTCCTGCATTTGCTGCAATGCAGTTTCCAG